>DATDEV010000820.1:0-2950 GCA_036522995.1 Polyangiaceae bacterium | reverse complement strand
ACCCTCGCCACCAGCGAAGCCAGAAAAGCAACGGAGAGGAGGCGTGGCCTTGCTGCCACACACGCTCGCTCGGCTTAGCGCCCAGGTCGGGTCCGATCAGCTCGTGCTCCACTACTTGACGGAGAAAGACCACCCTTGGTTGAGAGCGCTGATCGACGAATACGAACGCGGCGTTGGCTCCAAGCAGAGCTACTTGCTCTCGCGCCTCAAGGAGCCGCTGACGACGCCGGCGCCCAAAGCCAAGCAGCGATTGGCCGTGGCCGTGCTCCAGCGCCTAACCGACGCGCGGACCAAGGCAGGCGTCCCGCCACGTGAGGCTCGCTGGGTCGCGTTTACGACGGCGGCACAGACTGCGGCGCCACGTAGGGATGTCCTCGGCTTGGCAGCGGAGCAGCTCGGTATAGACGTCGAGAACCTCGAGGCTGCTCTGTTCGCCGACCTGCGCAGCGAGCGAGCCGCATGTC
Source organism: Polyangiaceae bacterium (assembly GCA_036522995.1). Taxonomy (GTDB): domain Bacteria; phylum Myxococcota_A; class Polyangia; order Polyangiales; family Polyangiaceae; genus PMG-095. The sequence continues at coordinate 2,486 of DATDEV010000820.1, read as the reverse complement.
CCCCTCCCGCGGGACTCTCACCGGACCGCATCGCGCTCGAAGCAAACCTACGGCTCGTTCATGGCTGGATGCAGCGAGCACGAAGTGTGAGCATCAGCGCATGGGGGAACACGCGGGCGCTCGTCAGGCAGGCCCGACTTCATGGGCTGATCTGCAATATTCGACGAGCCGTGCCGATGCAGGGCGTTTCAGCCTCAACCGCGCCGACGAGCACTGCCGGACTCGATGCTCTGCCGCAAAGCGTAACGGAGGGTGTCGAGCTCGAAATCTCGGGGCCTTTGGCCCTATTCCGCCATACTCTCGTCTACGGACGAGCCTTGAGCGCGCTCATCCCGCGCGTCCTGTGGTGCAGCAGGTTCGAGCTTCGTGCCGAGTGTGAAACCAGCTCCGGAGCCGCCGTGGCCACGCTGACTGTTCGTTCCGGCGATCCGCTGCGCGCTGGCCGTGAGCTTCCGGCGTACGACAGTCAATTGGAAGAGCGCTTCGCCAAGGACTTTCGCAAGGCAGCGCCCAACTGGAACGTGGTTCGCGAGCCTCGACCGGTGGAGGCCCTCGGCTCGCTCATCTTTCCAGACTTCGAGCTGGTACACCGCCACGATCCTAGCCGGCGCTGGCTGCTCGAAATCGTTGGGTTCTGGACCCCTCGATACTTGGAGGAGAAACTACGCAAGCTTCGGGCCGCTCGGCTGACGCACCTTGTCCTGTGCATCGATCAGCAGCGCGGTTGCAGCGACGCCGAGTTGCCCAAGGATGCCCTGATCCTTCGCTACGAGCGCCGCATCGATGTGCAGGCAGTACTGGCGCTCGTGCAGCCGGCAGCAGACTAGCCCTGGTCAGGGAGCTCCCTGAGCAATGGCGCCGAATTGCGACGCCCGCCGCGCTTCCGTGATCACGCTACTCGAAAAAGATGATCGAGCCTTCTGTTGCGCTCGGCAGGCGCACGTTCGTCGCATCCAGATCCGTTGGCATGCCCTCGAGCGTCACGAGGACTCGTCCACTGGGCGTCATTGCCGGGTACGCGCTCTCGACTCTTTGCGCCGCGATCTCGACACGGACCTGACGCGAGTCCATGAGCGAGGCGGTGCCGATGTCGAGCCGAAACCCAAATGGCAACAGGCGGTTCTTGATACGACCACCGAGCTGATTGGCCAGCTCGCGCGCCCAATCCAACTTGACGTACTTGGTCTCGGAGCCTTTCATGACATCGAGCAGCAGCCGCGGCATCGACAGCGTGAGTCGCCCGGGAGCCGCTCGAGAGGAGCACTTGAAGGGCATCGCGACGGAGATATCTTGCACATCTGGCTGCACCCATTCGGCAAAGCCCGTTAGCGGCGCGGCGGCCACCCCGTATGCGGCGAAGAGGCCAACGAGCGAGCTCTGTATCAGAAAGTCAAAGCTGGCTACCGCCGGCGATGACGGCGCCGCGACAAGACTCGACGCGAGTTGGCTCATTTCTCGACAGGCCACGCCGGCCCGTGATTGGTCGCGGGCCGCCCACGTCAAGTATGCCGGGCGACGGGCGGGTCGAGCAAGATCCGTCTCTGTGGGCCTTTGCCGCGCCAATTTTCGCTGCCGGCTCGACACATACCCATGCTCCGCTGCTCAATTTCCGGTTTTACTTGCGTTTCACGTAGAAATAGCCCTTCTGCGCTGATCGGAGCACTCGCGCTCACTTGGACCGATGCTGGCGCCGGTTGGAGCACCACGAAAGCTGTCGGCCGACGCTAGAGGCTTTCCGAGCGCTGCCTCTAGCCGTTACGTTGAGCGATCACCTGGCGTCTTCGTAAGCGCCGGCACCCGTCATCGCTACGAGGCAGACCGTGAGTCGAGCACACAGCCAACATCCGTCGAAACTTCCGCCCGTTGCTCCCGCTCGTAAGGAACGCAGAGCATTGGCGGACGGTCCCGCCGTGCGCGCAGCCCTGGCCGCGGCTGCCTCGGAGCCCGAGAGCTCGAACGGCGGTTGGAAGCTACTCGAGGGGCCCGGAGCCGCCGCGGGCACCAAGTCGGCCGCGGCAACCGCGAAGCCCGTCAATGATCGTCCGCCGCCGCCGCTGCGGGCTCCCACACCGGCACTCGGCGTTCCGCGCCCGCAGTCGAAGACGTTGCGACACGTGACACCGCAGACGGCTCCGGTCCAACCAGAGGCTGGAGCTCCGCCGCCGCGTGCCGTGACGTCCGCAGCCGGTATGCCGCCCCTGCCGACCCGCGCGCCCAAGCCACCGCCCGCCCTGCGAGCAGTCCCGGCTTTGGCTGCTGGCGTCCTGACGCCACAGCCGACAGCGGCCGCGGCGCCGCCGGCAGCACCGGTCGTGACCGACCCGGACGTTGCTGGCGCACCAGTCGCGCAGGCGGCGGCGGCGATCGCACCAGCAGTTGCAGCCATGGAGATGGCGACGACACCGGAACCAGTCGTTCCGGTCGCAGCTGTCGCAGCTATCGCTGAAGTCGTTGCGCCAGGGCCGGTCGCGCTGGCTAAGGACCTC
>DATDEV010000819.1:0-7284 GCA_036522995.1 Polyangiaceae bacterium | reverse complement strand
AAGCGCTACCGGCTGCGCCTAGCGGGCCAGCGGCTTTGGTCGCGCCGCTACCGGCACGACGCCTCGGTCGAGCGGCTGCGCTTCGACGTCGCCAGCGTGATTTTCGGGCCAGAAGGGCCCCGCATCGAGTACGTCGAAGCGGCCTTCTAGGTATTGAGCGCGTCCTTCATCTCTTGGCGCAGCTGATAGAGTGGCTCGAGCTCCCCAGGCTCGGCCTTCGGCTCGAGCGAGGTGATCGCCTGGTCCAGCTTGTCGACCTCACCCTGCTGACGTGAGCGCAGGTTGATGACCATGGTCTCGAACGCCTCGAAGAAGTCGATCAGCTCGTCGCCCTTGCGCAGCTTGTTCGGGATGCGCAGGTGCCCCTCCCCGACTTCGCGAATCTGACGCTTCATCTTGAAGATGGGTCCGGCCACCTTGTGGGTGACCATGATGCCGGCGAAGCCGATGATCACCACCAGCAGCGTCAGGGCGGTGGTGAGCGTGAGCAGCATGGTGCGCTGTTGGCCGCGAATGGCTGCCGACTGCGCCTTCAGGGTTGCCGACTGCTGTTCGAGGGCAGCCACCTGACTCTTGAGTCGCTCGTCTTGCTTGTCGGCGTCGCCCTTGAAGGCCTCCAGCAGCGCCGGGTTGTCGCTGTAGATGGGATCTTTGACGATGTTCATCTTCACGACTTCGCTAACCTTGCGGCTCTCTTCGACCACCTCGCGGCCGCGCCCCACCACCTGCTCGCCCTGCTCGACGGTCTGGCTGCTCTGACTGATCACCGCTTCACTCGTGCGCCAGAGCAGCGTGCCGAGGCAGACGCTGAACAGGACGGCAATGCCCACCAAGTAGCCCGTGTACTTGAGCTGAAAATGCCGATCGAGAAGGTAGTTCTTCATCCGCCGCTGGTGGCGGCCGGTCGGAGGCACGGATACGGATGCCGCTTGGGGCATGAAAGATTCTCCTGGCTGTGGCGCGAGCAGACCCGAGCGCCAGCCTTGCAAGCTTAGGGGCCCAATGCCCGCCCGAGCAAGATTTACTGATTATTGATTGGCAGCGATGGCAGCAAACTTGTCGACCGCTCGTTCGGCGGCCATGCGGATGAGGTCGTTCTCGTTTTGCGTGCTGCCGGGCGATACACCGGGCTCGGTGAGGTTCACCGAGAAGGTTCCGACCAGGTTTTTTTCGGGATAGGACAGCATGGCGATCTCGATTTTTACCTTCAGATTGCCGCCCGAATAGTCCGGGGTCGCCACGCCCGGTGACAGGAAGTAGCCCTTGACGCTCGCATGCGCGGCCAGGCGGCGTTTGGCATCAGCCGGCGACTCGCCCGGCGGCGAGACCAGAAAGCCCGCCGTCTGCGCCATCTTCGTGGTCATGGCCGAGCGCACGATGCCGTCCACCTCCGGCGTGCCCCTCCCGGTCTTGTCGGTCGTCTTACCGATCGAGATATAGAACTTGGTATCGCTCGCGAAGGCCGGCTCCGCGCCACCGGCGCCGCCGCCGCGGATCACCTCGAGGGCCTTCTGGATGGTGGCCTTGACCACGTCACTGGTCTCGCTGGCCATGCGGCGCTCTAGACATTCTTGTCCGCCCGCCAGCCCCAGGCGGCCGAGCGCCGCCGCGCCGGCAGCTCGCACGGTGGTATTGGAGTCGCCCAGCGCGCTGCACAGCGGCCCGAGCGCTCGCCCGCTCTTCGAGGCACCGAGCGCCAGCGCGGCTTGCGTCCGCACGCGAAAGTCCTCGCTATTGGCAAGGTTGTAAATCAAGCGGTCGATGTCACTGGTCTGCGCGCGTGCCGCGCCCGTCCAGAGCAGCGACCCCAGTAGCACCAGCACCGACAACGCCCGCAACGCTCGGGAGGGCAACATCGCACGGCACGATAACATGAGGGGCAGCTACTCCGTTCGACGGCTCCAGGCCCAAAGACTTCAAAGTCGAGTATCGTTCCGAGCGTCGCAATGCGCCCTCGCAAGGCCCCCCGTCAGTCTCGTGCGGGCGCTGGCGCGCCCCTCCAGCGCTATGGCGCTTGGCTTTGCCTGATCGGATCACTCGCCGGCTCGGCGGCCGCAGCCGAGCCCACACCTCCGAGCTTGCGCATCTCGGGAGCTGCTTCGATCGCCACCGAGACGCGGCAGCTGCAAGACGCCTTCGAAGTGCGGATCACTTTGGGGGACGAGGTAGGTCGACCTCTGGCAGGCGCCGAGCTCCATGCCCGCGCCGTGGTCCACGGCAGCGCTGGAGTCACCAGCCTGCAGCGTTGCGGTGAGTCACGCCGCGAAGACTCGGGCAACCTGTCGTTGACGAGCAACGCATCGGGTGATGCTTGCGTCCTAGTGAGTGGAGTCACCTCGGGCTCGCTCGAGCTGACCTTCACGGACCCGCGCGGCTACTTTGCCCCGGCGAGCCGTTCCGTGGCGCTACCCGAAAGCGCCAGCGAGGCCTGCGAGGTTGGGTTCGACCCCCCGCCGAGCTCGCTATCGCTCGACCAGCCGCTGCAAAGCATTGGCCTGGTGGCGCGCTCGCGTGGAAGCGCCAACTTGCCCGAAGCCGCCGAGCTGGTCCTGTCGCTCGCTGCCGAGGGCACGGAACGCGAGCTCACACGCGTCGCGCTCGATGGCTTCGGCGAGGTCCACCGCCTGTCGTTGGTTTCGGCGAGCTTCGGTTCGCCGGGCCCAGCGCGACTCGTCGCCCGCCTGCAAGCGCGCGGCGGGCAGGAACGCGCTCGCGCGAGCGTTGGCATCCTGCGCACCGCGACGGTCGCGCTCGAGCTGAGCCCCGCTAACGCGGACGGCGGTTTACCGGGCGCGACGCTGGAGTTGCGCGCCGCCTCGGCCCTCGGCCCTGCGCCCTCCGGCGTCGTCGAGGCACGCAGTCAGGGCCGCAGCATCGCGGCGGCTCCCGTCGCCAGCGGCCACGCAACGCTCACCCTTCCCAGCTCTACCGCAGGCACGCTCGGGCCCGTCGTCACGCTCGAGTACGTCGGGGAGGGCCCGGGGTGGCTCTCGGGCCCCATCCTGGAGCTCCGCTCCCTGCCGCCCGCCCGCAGCTACGGACGCTACGCACTGTGGATCACCGCCGCGCTGCTGGCAGGGCTCGCCGTCGCGCTCGGTTGGCGTCGACCCGCGCGCGCAAAGCCAAGCGTCGAAGCATCGCCAGTACGACCGCGCGCAAGCCTGGAGGTCATCGAAGCGCTCGGCGCCGGAGCGGGCTATCGCGGTGCCGTGCGCGACGCGCACGAAGGAACGCCCGTCTCACCCGCGGTGCTGAGCTTCATCGCCGAGGGGCCTGGCGGGCGGGTGCTGCTCCAGGCCTCGACTCAGCCGGACGGCTCGTTTCAGGTCGACAGCTCCTTTCCGCCAGGCACTCGACTGGAGGTTGCTGCCCCGTTTCACGCCACGCTCGCGGCGGCGCTCCCCGGCCCCGGCGTGCTCCAGCTCTCGCTGGTGTCCCGGCGTCGGGCGCTTCTGGATCGCCTCGTCCGCTGGGCCGAGCGAGTCGGACGCCCCTGGACCGAGCCGAGCGGCGATCCGACGCCCGCCCGCGTGGCGGCAGTAGCCGGTCAGGAGAACGAGCCCGAGGTAGAGCGTTGGGCGCGGTCTCTTGAGCGACTGGCGTACGGGCCGACTCCACCTGACGCGGTGGCTGAAGCCGCCGCCAACGTGACCGACGATCCCAAGCTGGGTGGGAGCTGAGCCCACCTTCTCCGCAGCTCGTGTTCGAGTACAGCGGCATTGACTGAATGGAGCGCGGCTCCCTATAGTCGCGTGCCCTCAGCAGTACGCGCAGAATGGAATTCATCTACGTCCTCCTCGCGCTGGCCCTCGCGGTCGGAGCGTACTTCTTGTTCTTCCGCAGGGGCGAACAAGCGCTGCCTCCGAAAGACACTTCGACTCCCGACCGTTCACCGCTCAAGTCAGAACGTGCTCCGGCGCCCGCGCGGCGCACTTCGGTAAAGCAACCGGTAGCCGAGCCCATCGAGCCCGATGAGGAGCTGCCGGTTACCGACACCGAGACCCGACGCTCGACGCGGCCTCCTCCCCCTGTGAGGCGCTCGGTGCCACCGGGGCCCACCACGGGCGATCGACCTTCGGTCACCGCCCGGGCGCGTGACATCGGCAGCATGCGCCGGGGCCTGGCCAAGTCGCGTGACAGCGAAGGCTTCTTCGGCCGGCTGCGCGCGCTCTTCGCCGGGAAAAAAGAGCTCCGTGCGGATCTCGCGGCCCAGATCGAGGACGTGCTGCTCACCTCCGACGTCGGCGTCGAAACGACGGCCCTGCTCATCGAGCAGGTCAAGGCCACCCTCGCCAAGGGCGAGCTCTCCGACCCGGAGCTGGTGTGGGCAGAGCTGCGGGCGGCTTGCCTCAAGATCCTGGAGGCTTCTGCTTCGGGGGCGCTCGAGCTTCGAGCCAAGCCAACCGTGGTGCTGATGGTCGGAGTCAACGGTGCCGGCAAGACGACCACCATCGGCAAGCTCGCGACGAAGCTCAGCGCTTCGGGGAAGAAATGCGTCCTGGCCGCCGGCGACACCTTCCGCGCAGCGGCGGTGCAGCAGCTCGTGGTGTGGGGCGACCGCGTGGGCTGCGAGGTCGTGCGCGGTAAGGACGGCGCCGACCCGGGCAGCGTGCTCTTCGACGCCATCAAGAAGGCGCAAGAGGTTGGAGCAGATGTGGTGCTCGCAGATACGGCGGGTCGCTTACACACCAAGTCCAATCTGATGAGCGAGATGAAGAAGATCGCCAAGACGGCCGAAAAAGCCTTCCCGGGCGCACCTCACGAGATCCTGCTCGTCGTCGACGCCACCAACGGTCAGAACGCCTTCGCGCAAGCCAAAGAGTTCAAGGAAGCGCTGCCGCTCACCGGTATCGTGCTGACAAAGCTCGACGGTACCGCTAAAGGTGGTGTGGTGTTGGGTGTTGCCAACGGCTTACGCGTCCCAGTGCGATATGTGGGACTAGGTGAGCGCCCAGATGATCTTCACGAGTTCTCGTCCAGTGACTTCGTGGAAGCACTGCTGGGTCGAGAGACAGAAGCGACTTCGCATGACAGCCAATCAGGCGGGGCAGCATCGACGACGAACTGAGAACACTTCCCTCTCGAGCACGTGTGAACGAGTTAGAGCAGATCGCGTAGCACTATAATCTTTTGGTTGTTGATCGTCTGAAATTTGGCGTGATATAGTCCCCCGGCGTTTCCGATTGGCGGAAATTCCCAATGGTTTTCGGCATTTACGGCAACGACGTCGAAGGGGAAGCGTAAGAGGCATCGATGAAGAAAAGTTGCATCGGGCTCCTCATAGCGGCCCTCGGCGCGATCCCGGTGACGGGCATGGCGCAAGTAAAAGTGGGCGCCAAGGCAGAAGCAGGAGCCACCATAGACGCCGATGCCGAAGGGGCTGACGCAACGGGCAGCGCAGCGGCGACAGGCGACGCGGCTGCACCAGACGCAGCGGCTGAAGGCGATCTAGGTGCCGAGGGCGAAGGCGTCGGCGACATCTGCAAGATCGATCCTGCAGCCTGTCCCGTGCTGGACATGAAGAAGGAAGCGGCGCGCCCGATCAAAGAGAGCGTGTACGCGGTCCAGCAGCTCTACGTGATGCGCGCTCGACGCTTCGAGTTCAATCCGTGGTGGAACGCTGCTTCGCTGAACGATCAGTTCGTCCAGCACTACAGCCCCGGTATCGGGATCAACTACTACATCACCAACGTGATGGCGATTGGTGCGAACTTTCGCTACTACCGCCCGTTCAACGTCGAGAGCGAGTTCAACGGACAGGTGCGACGCGCTGCCCGCGTCGCTGTCCCGCTCAACGAGTACGACTGGGGTGCCTCGCTCGATTTCAACTACGTCTTCGCCTACGGCAAGTTCGCGGGCTTCGGCGATTTCATCTTCGAGTACGACGCTTACCTGCTCGGCGGTGTCGGCGCGATCAGCACGCGCCCGATCTCAGTCATCGATCCCGACAACCGCAACTTCGATTACAAGCCCAAGCTGGCCTTCGACGCCGGCATCGGCTTGAGAATCTTCTTCGCGCGCTGGTTCGCCTTCAACGCGGCCGTGAAGGACTACATGTACATCGAGCAACTCGAGAACCTCGAAGTCGACGAGGTGAATCCGAGCGATGAGAGCACCTGGATGGGCGAATCGTCGTTCACCAACAACGTGGAGCTCCAGGTGGGCTTCTCGATCTTCGTACCGTTCTCGTTCGACTACCGGCTTCCGAAGTGATGGGGCGAATGAAGATGACCAGAAATCCCCGATTCACGAAGAGCCTCCTCACCGCTCTCGCGGCCAGCATCGGTTTGCTGGCATTCACCGAACAAGCTCAGGCGCAGGAGCTCTACCTCACCGGACCGCTGGCGGGCGCGCCCGCCGTGCGCAAGCTGCGCCTTTACCGGCAAGCTCGTTTCGAGATCGCACCGGCCGTGAGCTTCACGCTGCTCGACGAGTACCAGCGCACCATCCTGCTCGGCGGTCGCCTGCAGTACAACTTCACCGACTGGCTGGCGCTCGGAGCCTGGGGCGGCATCGGCAACCTGATTCAGCTGCCGACGGCGCTCACCGATCATATTCAAGACGTGAACGCGACGCGACGCGCGACGTACGATGGTTGTCAGGCCGGCACGGTCACCGAGGGTTGCAGCTCCGCGGAGCTCGACCATCGCCTGACCGCCGTCAACCTCGGTCCGAACCTCGAGGATCAGCTGGGCTCGATCGACTGGGTGGTAGCTCCGCAGCTCACCCTCACCCCGTTCCGTGGCAAGCTGGCGCTGTTCCAGAGCATCTACCTGGACACCGACCTGTACATCTCGGCCGGCGCAGCCTTCGTGGGCCTGACCGAGCGCGCGAACTGCGACATCTGCACCGACAGCTTCGAGCGCGCCTCGCGCGTGGCCATCGCACCAACCGCAGCGGTGGGCTTCTCGTTCTACGTGAACAAGTGGAGCGCGATCGGTTGGGAGTATCGCGTCATGCCCTTCGCCTGGAATAACAGCGGCTTCGATACCGCTGGCGGCGGCAAGGACAACGACTTCCCCGATAACCGCATCACCGACGCAGATCAGCTCTTCCGCATGAACATGGCGATGACGCTGAGCTACAACATCCTCTTGCCGACCGCGCTCACCGATCACATCCAGGAGGTGAACTCGACGCGGCGCACCACGTACGACGGTTGCAACGCCACGCCACCAACCGTCACCGAGGGCTGCAGCTCCGCGGAGCTCGACCATCGCCTGACCGCCGTCAACCTCGGCCCTAACCTCGAGGATCAGCTGGGCTCGATCGACTGGGTGGTCG
>DATDEV010000818.1:0-6017 GCA_036522995.1 Polyangiaceae bacterium | reverse complement strand
GCGCTCCTGGATCGCGTTGATACTGTTCGTGTTAGCGGCGGTGGCTATCACGGGCAGCTTCTACCTGTCGTACCGAGACGTGCCGGCTCCGGCTTCGCCCGGCAACGCCGAGCCTGTCTTGCTCGATCCCTATCACTGACCGCGGCTGTGGCGTAAGCGCCCAGGCGTCGCTAATTTCCCCACGTTGACGGGCCCTTGGAAGGCACCCCTACCGGCGCCCTGGCTGCGCCCTATGCTGCTTGGCGATGTCGACTGCCGAGCACGTTAGTTGGGCTGCCCCTGGCGCCGAGCAGCGGGCTCGGGAGTTGCAGGCCGACCCAGCTTCCCAGGCCGCGCTGGCGCTGTTTCATCCGGCAGTGCGCACCTGGTTCGAGCGGCGATTTCCGCACGGACCGACCGAAGCGCAAGCGCAGGGCTGGCCCGCCATCGCGCGCGGTGAAAACACGCTCATCGCCGCCCCCACCGGCTCGGGCAAGACGCTGTCTGCCTTCCTGCTCTGCATCGATCGCCTGTACCGCGCCGCCGAGCGCGGCGAGCTCGAAGGCGGCGCGGTCGAGGTGGTGTACGTGTCGCCGCTCAAAGCGCTCGTCGTCGACATCCGGCACAACCTCGAGCAACCGCTGGAGGAAATCGCGGCAGTGGCGCGCGAGCTGGGCCTCGAAGCGCCCGAGATCCGCGTGGGGTCCCGCAGTGGCGACACGCCTGCTTCGGCGCGCGCTGCGCTGCTCAAGCGGCCGCCGCACTTGCTGGTCACCACCCCCGAGTCGCTCTACTTGATGGTGACCGCTGGCAAGAGCCGCGAGCTCTTGCGCTCGGTGCGCACGGTGATCGTGGACGAAATTCACGCCGTCGCTCGCGACAAGCGCGGCGCGCACCTGGCGCTCACGCTCGAGCGGCTCGAGCACGTGGCGGCGCAACGGCTGCTGCGCATCGGGCTATCGGCGACACAAAGGCCGCTCGAGCGGGTGGCGCGGCTGCTGGTCGGCGCTGGGCCAGAGCGCTCCGACGAGGCTGGCCGTCCGCGCTGCAGCATCGTCGACGTCGGCCACCGCCGAAAGCTGGAGCTGGCCATCGAGCTTCCCGATCGCGAGCTCGAAGCCGTCGCCTCGCACGAGCAGCTGGGCGAGGTGCTGGACAAGATCGCCGGGCACGTCGCGGCTCGGCGCACCACGCTGGTGTTCGTGAATACGCGCCGCTTATCGGAGCGCCTCGCGCACCTGCTGGCCGAACGCGTCGGGGCCGAGAACGTGGCGGCGCACCACGGCAGCCTGTCGAAGGATCGTCGCGCGCGCGTCGAGCAGCGCCTGCGCGAGGGGTCGCTCAAGGTTTTGGTCGCGACCGCATCGCTCGAGCTCGGCATCGACATCGGTCCCGTGGAGCTGGTGTGTCAGGTGGGGTCACCGCGCAGCATCGCCACCTTTCTGCAGCGCGTCGGCCGCTCCGGCCACAGTCGCTTCGCCACGCCGGTCGGCAAGCTGTACCCGCTCACACGCGACGAGCTGGTGGAGTGCGCTGCATTGCTGCGCGCCGTACATGCAGGTCGACTGGACGTGCTGCAGTTGCCGGTCGCCCCGCTCGACGTGCTCGCGCAGCAGATCGTCGCCGAGTGCTCGGCGGAAGAGTGGGCAGACAGCGCGCTGTTCGAGGTGCTGCGGCGCGCCGCGCCCTACGCCGAGCTGTCGCGCCAGAGCTTCGACGAGCTGCTGGAGCTGGTCTCGGAGGGCATCACGACCGGGCGCGGCAAGCGCGCAGCCTTCGTGCATCGCGATCGCATTCACGGCCGCGCCAAGGGCCGCCGTGGCGCGCGCCTGGCCGCGCTCACCTCGGGCGGCGCGATCCCGGATAACGCCGACTACCGCGTGGTAGCGGAGCCGAACGACACCTTCGTCGGCACCATCAACGAAGATTTCGCGATCGAGAGCATGGCGGGCGACGTGTTCCTGCTCGGCAGCACCAGCTGGCGCATTCGCCGCGTCGAGAGCGGCACGGTGCGGGTGGTGGACGCCGAGGGCGCTGCGCCCACCATCCCCTTCTGGCTCGGCGAAGCGCCGGCCCGTACCGCCGAGCTGTCCGAGGAAGTGTCGGCCCTGCGCGAGGGCGTGGGTCGCGAGCTCGAGCTGCGCGGCATCTCGGGGGCGAGCGAGTGGGTGCGCGCGGAGACGCAGGTAGACGGGGCCGTCGCCGACATGCTGGTCGCGTACTTACGCGCGGCGCGCGGTGCGCTCGGCCTATTGCCGACGCACGCGGAGCTGGTTTTCGAACGCTTCTTCGACGACTCGGGCGGCATGCAGCTGGTCTTGCATTCGCCCTACGGCGGTCGCATCAACCGCGGGCTGGGCCTGCTGCTGCGCAAGCGCTTTTGCCGCTCGTTCGACTTCGAGCTGCAGGCCGCCGCCAGCGACGATTCGATCGTGCTGTCGCTGGGCCTGCAGCAGGGCTTCCCGCTCACGGATTTGACGGATTTTCTGGCGCCACGCGGCATCGCCACCGCGCTCGCCCAGGCGGTGCTCCCGACGCCGATGTTCGGCGCACGCTGGCGCTGGAACCTCAATCGCTCACTGGTGGTGCTGCGTTTTCGCGGCGGCCGGCGCAACCCGCCGCCGATTCAGCGCATGGAGACCGACGACATCACGGCGGCGGTGTTTCCAGCCTTGGCGGCGTGTCAGGACAACGCCACCGGCCCGCGCGAGATCCCCGATCACCCGCTGGTGCGGCAAACGCTGCACGATTGCATGACCGAGGCCATGGACCTCGAAGGGCTCCAGGCGCTGCTCGACGCCATCGCCGACGCTCGCGTGCGCGTGCATTTTCGCGACACGACCGAGCCTTCGCCGCTGGCCCACGAGATCCTCAATGCGCGTCCCTACACCTTCCTGGACGACGCGCCACTCGAAGAGCGACGCACGCGGGCAGTGCAGGTGCGGCGCGGCTTGCCGCTGGAGGTGCGCGATCTCGCCCGGCTCGATCCCGAAGCCATCGCGCGCGTGCGCGAGGAGGCGGGGGCCCACCCGCGCGACGCGGAGGAGCTGCACGACCTGCTGCTTTCGCTGGTCGGCATGCGCCCCGAACCGGAGCTCCAGCCGCTGTTCGAAGCGCTGGTGCAGGCCGGGCGCGCCTGCACGGCCGCCACTGCGAGCGGCGTGCTGTGGTGCGCGCTCGAGCTCAGGCCGGCGGCCGAAGCGCTGTTTCCCGGCGCGATTTTCCGGCCTGATCTGCAGCCGCCCGCCCAGCTGCGAGCGCTCGCCAACCCGCCCCGCGAAGAGCTGGCCGCGCGCGCCGTGCGCGGTCAGCTCGAGCTGTGCGGACCGGCCAGCTCTCGACATCTCGCGGCTCTGACCGGCATCGACCCGGATAGCGTCACGCTCGCGCTCGCGCAGCTGCAACACGAGGGCTTCGCGCTGTCGGGACAGTTCGAAAACGAGCAGGGCGAGCAGTACTGCGCGCGCCGGCTGCTCGATCGCATCCATCGCTATACCCGCGATCGGCTGCGGCGCGAGATCGAGCCGGTCTCGCCGCAACACTTCATGCGCTTTCTGTTGCGCTGGCAGGGCGTGACTCCGGACACGCGCTCGGAGGGCTCGACGGGGCTGTCGCGCGTGGTGGAGCAACTGCAGGGCTTCGAGGCTGCGGTGGCCAGCTGGGAGCGCGACGTGCTGGCTGCGCGTGTGATCGGCTATCGACCCGAATGGCTCGACGCGCTGTGCTTTTCCGGACAAGTCGTGTGGGGGCGACTCAGCCCGGCGCAGACGAGCGTCCGCAACGCGACGATTTCGCGAGCCACGCCCGTGGCGCTCGCCTTTCGCTCGGATCTGGGCTGGTTGCAGCAAGCCGCGCGCGGGCCGGCATTAGCCGAACGTTCACCGCTGACGCCGACGACCGAGCGATTGCTCGAGGGGCTGGCTCGGCGCGGCGCGCTGTTCGCCTCCGAGCTCGGCACGGAGCTCGGCCTCTCGCGGCGCGAGCTGAGCGAAGCGCTGTGGGACGCGGTCGCGCGCGGGCTGATCGCGTCCGACGGCTTCGGGGCGCTGCGCAGCCTGCTGCGGCCGGCGACCGACGACCCGCAGCCTCGCGGCTCGCTGCGCCTGCGCCACGGCGCCTCGCCCGAGCTGAGACGCGAAGGGCGCTGGGCCCTATTGCCGGTGCCGAGTGAGCTCGATCCCGACGCGGTGGCCGAAGCCGTCGCCGAACAGCTGCTCGCCCGCTGGGGCGTGGTCTTTGCCGATGTGCTGGCGCGGGAAAGCTTGGCGCTACCTTATCGCGAGCTCAACTGGGCGCTGCGCCGGCTCGAGGCGCGCGGCGTCGTGCGCGGCGGACGCTTCGTGAGTGGCTTCGTCGGCGAGCAATATGCATTGCCGGAGGCGGTGGAGCAGCTACGCGCCGTACGCCGCCGCGAGCCCACCGGCGAGCGCGTGACGCTGTCCGCCTGCGACCCGCTCAACCTGGCCGGCATCGTCTTGCCCGGGCCGCGCATTGCAGCGCATCGTGGCAAAGAGCTCACTTTGGTCGACGGCGCGCTGCTGCCCGCGGACTGAGTCTACTGGGGAGGGCGGCGCGGGATCTGCTCGGCACCGAGCCGAAAGATCACGTAGTCCTTGGTGACGTTGGCGCCGCCGCCTGGCCACATGAACGGGCTGCCGTCGGCGCGCTCCGCTTCCCAGTCGAACCACATCCATTTGGCGGTTGGGTCGATGTCGCACACCTCGAGAAACTCATTGCCCGGCATGGGCCGATCACGTGTCGTGCTGTTGTCCTCACCGAAGGCCAGCTTGCCATTGGGCCCGGCCGCCGTCGTCACCCAGCCCACGCTGGAGGTGTCGGACGGCAAGTCGCCCGCATTGCAGCGCTTGATGAAAGCGTCGATGGAGTCGCGATCCGGACCCCCGGAGCCGGGATCGTAGTCTTCGCCGGTGGCACAAGCTTCCCACTTGCCAGTGCCGGTGAACACCGGCATGCCGCCCTCGCGGAAGAACTTGGCGATCACGCCCTGGGTCGTATTCTTGTCGGCGTAGCCGACGATGTACAGATAGCCGCCGATGTTGGCGTCGTCGGCGGGCACTACGTAGGCTTCGGGCCCGTGACCGACCGGGCAGTCGAAGATGTCGCTTGAGCCTGGGTTTTCGACGCCGCCGAAGTAGTTCTTGAGCTCGCTCTTGGTGCCGTAGCCGAAGCCGTAGGCGTTATCGGCGGTGATGATCACGTTCACCTCGCTCGGCAGGTCCGGTAGCTCGCCGTTGCCACTGTCACCGCCGGCGTCGGTCGCGGCGACGTTGAGCGAGCCGCCCAGAGTGATGCCGGTTCCGCCGCTGGCGCGACCACCGCTGCCGCTGACGCCGGTAGCATCGCTACCAGCCGCAGCGCCGCCGCTGACCATCGACTCGCCGTTTCTGCCGTCCGAGCAAGCGACGGCGCCGAGAGCCGCACTTGCCAGTAAAATGAGATTCGCCACGCGCATCCGGGGAACTGTGACCGCAATCCACCCGTTGCGACAACCCCAAGCGGTTGTCGCCAACACACCCACCTTGCCTCCACGTGGCTCCAGCCTTAGCTCTGCCGCATGAAAGACCTGATCGCCCAGCTCGTTTCGCAGGCTGACCTGAGTGAATCGCAAGCCAACAAGGTGGCCGAGGTAGTCCGCGGTTTCCTTGCGGCCAAGCTTCCCGACGCGCTGCGCGGACCGGTCGAGAGCGCGCTCACTGGAGAAAGCGTCGACGGCGCGGTCGATCAGGCCAAGGCCATGCTGGGAAAACTATTCTGAGACCAGCGACGTCAGTCGGTTCGCACCACACCGCGGGCGGCCGGGCGGGGAGACACGAAATTGCCGTGCTTCCGCGGCGCCCGAAACATTGGCGATCACTCGAGACCCGCAAACTGCTCAAGTGACAGCCGTGCGCCGCCCGCCCAAAGCACAGCCCGAAGCCGAAGGCGAAGACCAAGCCAAAGCCAAAGCCAAACCGCCTAGCCCCGCGAGCTGGCGCCTGCAGCCGCCGAGCATCTTCTCTTATCTCGATGCGGTGGCG
>DATDEV010000817.1:0-2192 GCA_036522995.1 Polyangiaceae bacterium | reverse complement strand
GTGCGCGCGCGCCGGCCGCTGTCTGCAGTGAATCGCCGTCGTGGACCGCCCGCTCGGACGAGCCCACCACCCGGCGCGTGCCCTCCTGGGTGAGCACGACCGTGCCGCTCACGGCGTCGATGCCGGCGATG
Source organism: Polyangiaceae bacterium (assembly GCA_036522995.1). Lineage (GTDB taxonomy): Bacteria > Myxococcota_A > Polyangia > Polyangiales > Polyangiaceae > PMG-095. The sequence continues at coordinate 2,061 of DATDEV010000817.1, read as the reverse complement.
GTCGTCGGGTGGGCCGCTTGCCAGCGCTCGCGCACCAACACCCCCGCCACGAGCGCGAAGCCAGCAGCCGCCGCAATCGCCCAGGCGACGCGCTGCAAGCGCTTGCGCCGTTCGGCTTGCTCGGCGCTGCGCTCGACGGCGGCGCGCATCGCGCGAACCAAGCGCTCGCGGCGCTCGGCGGTCGCGTCCTCCGGCGCGCTCGGCACCGGTTCGTCTGCCAGCCGGCGCAGCAGCTCACCCGGCTCGCTCCCGAGCGGAGGTCGGCTCATGGTGAGACCTCCTGCAGGGTCGGGGCGGAGCTCGCCAGACGACGGTGCAATTCCTTGCGCCCGCGCACCAGGCGCGACTGCGCTGCCGCCACCGACACGCGCATCATCAATGCAATCTCGGCCAGCTCGTGGCCGAGCACGTCGTGCAAGAACACCGTCTCGGCGTACTGCGGCTTCATGTCGACCAGCGTCGCGCGTACCAGCTGCAGCTCCGAGCGCGCAGCCGCCTCGCGTTCGGCGTCGCCGCGCGCTGCGTAGTTCTCGCTCTCGGGCGGAGCATCTCGATCGAGCACCTTGCGCTCACGCCGGCGCGAGCGCAGCGCATTGAACGCGACGTGACTGGCAATGCTCGATGCCCACGTGCGCAGGTTGCACGCACGCGCATAGCTACGACGCGACAGCGTGACGATGATCTGCTCGAAGACCATCTGCACCAGATCGTCGTGGTCGATCTCGCGGCGGCCGAAGACGCGGTACACGGTGTGGTCAACGACCCGAATCAGCCGATCGTAAAGGGCGGAGGCGATCAGACGGTCACCGCGCTGCACGGCCAAGATCAGCGCCTCGTCGTCGAGGGCCTCGCCCTCGGCGCGCGATCCCGATGCGACTAGGCGCAAGGGAGCTTTATTGATGGGCGCTGGTCGAGACACGGGCACTCGTCGAACAATAGTAACCGCATCCGCGTCCGCCAGGCAGGCTCGCCCTTTCCAGCGATTAGCGGGGATTTTTGGCCAAGCGGGCGGGCCCGGGCCTGCCCCACATGGTACCCTGGGCGGGCCATGGTCGCCGCCGCTACCACAGCTCGGCTCCGCCGAGCCCTCGCGTCTGCCACCGGCGGCGGCGGGGCGCGGCTCCGGCGTGCGCTGCGCGGCGGCACGTCGCTAGCGCTGCTGGCAGCCCTGGCTGCGCCGGCGTGCGACACGGACACCATCGACTTGCTGCCGATGGAAGCGACGGCAAGCGTCGCTGGCTCGATGACGGCTGGCGCCAGCGCTGCTCTGCCGACACAAGGCGGCAGCAGCAGTGCCGGCGGTGGCGCCAGCGGTAGCGGAGGCAGCGCTAGCTCGGGATCGCCAGCTGACGACGACGAGTCCCACGGCGGAGCGAGTGACGGCGGCGGAGCCAGCTTCGGCGGGCGGAGCCCGATCGGGTCCGGTGGCAGCTTCGGTTGGCCTTATCCTTGTGTGCCAGGCACGCCCTCCTGCTCCTGCTCCGGCGATGACTGTCAGCCGGGTTGGCACTGCCAGCACACCGAGCTGGGAGGCGTTTGCCTGCAGCAGTGCGGTGGCAAGGAGCCGTGCAAGCTCGGCTACGGCTGCGATGCGTCGCGGCAGCGCTGCGAACCGAGCTGCGACCGTGACCAGAGCTGCGACTTCGGGCGCGTGTGCGATGTCGCTCAGCTCGTTTGCGTCCAGTGCGTGGGAGACATCGACTGCGACGACGACAAGGAGCCGGAGGCTAACTTCTGCGACGAGCATCGCTGCGTCGAGTGCCGCGACGAATGGGACTGCGACCGCGGGGGGCCGCTCCCGGCCTGCTTGAACGGCCGCTGCAGCGAATGCGCCCTGCCGGAGGACTGCGGTCCGGACCGCGACTGCGACACGACGCGCGGCCGCTGCTACTGACGACGCTGCCCGCTCGGCTCAGCGCTGCTTGAGCCGAACCCCGACGAAGCCGCCCAGACCGAGCGCGGGCGTCTCCCCCACCGGAGCGCCGTTCGAGCGCACGACGGTGCGCTCGGGATCCAGGTGCGTGACGGCACTGACGACGATACCGACCGGGGGCGCCGCCT
>DATDEV010000816.1:0-3883 GCA_036522995.1 Polyangiaceae bacterium | reverse complement strand
CGCGCAAATCTTGCGCGCCACCCTCGCGCCGCGTCCCGTCCCGTGTCGCGCGCCCTACGTCCGCGCTGCACGCTGGCGCTCGCGCTCGCTCCCGTTTCCCGTAGAGGGCGAGAGCGAGAGCGAGGGTGCAACGCGAGCGCGTGGGTGGAAAGCGGGATGCGGAATGCGCGGCGTGGGATGCGGGAAAGCGGGATGCGGAATGCGCGGCGCGGGATGCGGGAAAGCGGGATGCGGGAAAGCGCGCCGGCGAATTTTGGATGGGTTTTTGAGGTATGGCAGGCTCACAAGTAGATGAAAGAGAAGCAGCTGCAATGGGGGGTGATTGGCACGGGCGCGATTGCGCACGATTTTGCCCTGGCGCTCGGAGCCAGTGAGCGCTGCCGCATCGTTCATGTGACGAGCTCGTCGGGGCGGGCGGCCGCGTTTGCGAGCCAGTACGGAGTGAGGCGCGCGAGCGAGTCGCTCGAGGAGCTGCTGGGCGATGGCGAGGTGGAGGCCGTGTACGTCGCAACCCCGCATCCGCTGCACGAGCACCAGGCGCTGGCGGCGATCGCTGCGGGCAAGCACGTGCTGATCGAAAAGCCGATGGCGACGTCGGCAGCGGGCGCCCAGCGCATCGTGGACGCAGCGCGGCAGCGGCGCGTGCTGGCGATGGAGGCGTACATGTATCGCTGTCACCCGCTGCTCACCGAGGTGATCAGCCACGTGCGCGCGGGCGAGATCGGGCAATTGCGGCACGTGCGCGCCGACTTCGGCTTTCGCGCACCACGCCGCCCCGAAAGTAGACTGTTCGCTCCGGAGCAGGCGGGCGGCGGCATTCTCGACGTCGGCGGCTATCCGGTGTCGCTGGCGCGCTTGATGGCGGGCGTCGCGGTGGGCAAGCCGAGCGCCGAGCCGAGCCAGCTTACGGCCAGCGGACAGATCGGGCCGACCGGAGTCGACGAGCTGGCGCAGGCCTCGTTGCGCTTCGAGTCGGGCATGACGGCCGAGGTGGCGTGCGCGATTCATCATGATCTGGGCTGCATGGCCACGCTGTTCGGCGACGAGGGGCGCATCCGCATCGAAGATCCATGGCTACCCGGCGGTCAGCGCCAGGGCCTGGAGAGCCACTTTACGCTCGAGCGCGACGGCGCCGAGACCGAGCAGGTGACCGTGAGTATCCCGCGCGCGATCTACGCGCTCGAAGCCGAGCTGGTCGCCGACTCACTGCCCGCGCTCGAGCCGCTGTGGCCCGCCATGACCTGGTCCGACAGCATCGCCAACCTGCGCGTGCTCGACACCTGGCGCGCCGCCCTCGGCCTCCCGCCCCTCTGAGACACCTGTACGGGTGAGCGAACAGGAAGGGTGGAAGATTGGAAGGCGTGGGAGATGGCTGGTCGCGATCGATGCCGGTTGCCAGGCTGACACCCTGACGCCTACCCCATGGAAGCTCTGCGAGGGATGCTCCGCATCCCTCGCGCTCCCTTCCACCCTTCCGCCCTTCCTGTTGATTCCACTCGTTCAGGGGGACCGGGGGACGCTACGGGAGGTTCTGCGAGGGGGGCTGCGGGGTGGCAGCCCCCGAGCCATGCGGTTCCGGTGCATGGATTCGAACCACGATTCAGGGATTCAAAGTCCCTTGTCCTGCCTTTAGACGACACCGGAAGAGAAACGGGACGCATCCGTACAACGTCTGCAGGCCCCGTCAAGCGCGAGCTTCGCTGTCGCCGGGCGGGGCGCGCTCGCGCCAGCCGAAGCGGCGTTAAACGGCCATTTTTGCCAGGCCCGGGAACCCACCGGCCGTTTGGTTGTCGGGCGGTGATACCGTCGCGATTCGAAGCCGAGGATGGAGCCCGAGGACAAGGAAGAAGCTCGCTTCGTCGCACGGCTTGCGGCTAGGGACGAGCGCGCCTTCAACGAGCTGGTCGTGCTGTACCAGGAGCGGGTGTTTCGTATCCTGCTGCGCATGCTGGGGCGGCGCGACGAAGCCGAGGACATGGCCCAGGAAGTCTTCGTGCAGGTGTTCAAGGCCGTGAGCACGTTTCGCGGCGACTCGAAGCTCAGCACCTGGATTTATCGGATTGCGGTGAACCTCTGCAAAAACCGCGTCAAGTACCTGAAGCGGCGCAAGAGCGACGCGCAAGACGAATACGAGGCGCTGGCGGAGCACTCGGCATTGACGTCGGGCAGCGGCTTTACCTCGGGCGACGTGGCGCGGCCCGATCAGATGGTGGAAGGTATGCAGCTCGAGCGCGTGGTGCAGCTGTGCATCGTGGAGCTGGAGCCGGATTTTCGTGAAGTGTTGATTTTGCGCGACGTGGAAGACCTGAGTTACGACGAGGTGTGCGAGGTCACGGGCCTGCCGGAAGGCACCGTGAAGAGCCGGCTGCACCGCGCGCGTGGCATGCTGAAGCAAGCGGTACAGCGCAAGATGGGAGAGCGAGCCCGATGAGCGAAGCCGAAGACAAAGAAGAGCTCGGCGCCGATCTGCTGAGCGCGCTGAAAGGTGCGCCCGAGCAGGAGTCGCCCGACGTCTTGGCGGGCTTTCAGCGCAAGCTGCGCGCGCGCAGCGGCGGCAAGTTTTACGCCGACGGCTGGTCGACGAGCCGCCACCCGCCGATCAACACCTACCTCATCACCAGCTTGCTGATGCTGGCGGTGCTGGGCAGCGTTTATGCGCTGCTGGCGCCGCTTTCGGGCGAGCCGGTCAAGATCGAAAACACGCCGCAGCCGGTGCAGGTCATCAGTCCCAAGCCCGCGCCATGAGCTCCAGGCGCTTCGAGCTCGAGCCGATCGGCGTCGTGCACTCGCCGTTCACGGAGAAGATGCAGGCGCCCAGGCAGCCGGGCGTCGCCGAGAGCGCCGACGGCCAGGTGGAGCTTTTTGCAGGGCGCGACTTCGAGCACGCGCTCGAAGACTTGACGAGCTTTCGCTTCATCTGGCTGCTGTTCTGGTTCGATCGCGCCGAGGGCTGGCGCCCGAAGGTGCAGCCACCGCGCAGCGACAAGCGCCGCGGTGTGTTCGCGACGCGCTCGCCGCACCGCCCGAATCCGATCGGCATGAGCCTGGTGGAGCTCGCGGGCGTGGAGGGTTTGAGCCTCTCGGTGAAGGGGCTCGATTTGCTGGAGGGCACGCCGGTGCTCGACATCAAGCCGTACATTCCGTATGCCGACTCACGTGCGGGCGCCGGTCACGGCTGGCTGGATGCCGCAGATATTCCGCCCGATCCTTTGGCGGCGTTCGAGGTGGAGCTCACCGAGCGGGCGCGCGCCGCGCTCACGCTGCTGCGAGGGTTCGGCATCGAGCTGGAGGGGCCGATTCGTCAGGTGCTGCAGCTCGGCCCGGAGCCGCATCCGTATCGGCGGATTCGCAAGACCGCCAGCGGCTCGGTGCTGGCGCTCAAAGACTTCCGCGTTCGCTTCACGAGCGAAGGGCGGCGCGTCGTAGTCGAAGAGATTGCTACCGGCTATCGGCCGAAGCAGCTGGCAACGCTGGAGGATCCGGCGCTGGAGGCGCATCGAGCGCTCGCGAAATTGGGTTGGGCACGAAATGAGTGACGACGAGCCCATCGTAAAAGACGCGCACGAACAACGGCCCGTTGGTGGCGCGTGGCGGACAACGCTGTCCAAGATCGTGGAAGCGCTCGTTCAAGAGGACTACTCGCTTTCCCGCTATGAGGTCGACGCCGTCCACGTCCCGTGACGACGCGGGGGCGAGATCGGGGGAGCGCGCCGGGAGGCGGAAGGCGAGCACCGCGCCAGCGCTGGTGAATGCGCAAGCGCAAAGCGGAGCGCAATGCGGAAACGCAATGCTGAAGCGCAATGCGGAAGCGCAATGCAAGGGCGGGCAGCGCGCTAGCGCGGGGAACGAACGCGGAAGGGGTCGCTCGAGGCTGAAGGCGAAT
>DATDEV010000815.1:0-2298 GCA_036522995.1 Polyangiaceae bacterium | reverse complement strand
GCCGGCAAGATGTTCCTGCCGCAGGTGGTCAAGTCGGCGCGCGTGATGAAGAAGGCGGTCGCCTACCTGACCCCGTTCATGGAGGCCGAGAAGGCCGAGATGGCCAAGCGCGGCGAGACGGTCAAAACGCAGGGAAAAATCGTGCTGGCGACCGTCAAGGGCGACGTGCACGACATCGGCAAGAACATCGTCGGCGTGGTGCTGGCCTGTAACAACTACGAAGTCTTCGACATGGGCGTGATGGTGCCGTGCGAGAAGATCCTCGAGCGCGCCAAGCAAGAGAAGGCCGATCTGATCGGCCTGAGCGGCCTGATCACGCCGTCGCTCGACGAGATGACGCACGTGGCGCGCGAGATGGAGCGTCAGGGTTTCAAGCTGCCGCTGCTGATCGGCGGCGCCACCACCAGCAAGGCCCACACCGCGGTCAAGATCGCTCCGCACTACAGCCAGCCGGTGGTGCACGTGCTGGACGCCAGCCGCGCGGTGCCGGTCACGACCAGCTTGCTCAGCGACGACGGCAAGGCGGCGTTCGTCGCGCAGCACGACGCGGAGTACAAGCGCCTGCGCGAAATTCACGGCGCCCCCAAGCACAAGCTCGTCAGCCTGGCGGACGCGCGCAGCAACCGTCCCAAGCTGGAGTGGCGCGGCGAGGACGTGCCGACGCCGGAGTTCACCGGCGTGCACGTGCTCGACGACTTTCCGCTGGCGACGCTGCGCGAGTACATCGACTGGACGCCGTTTTTTCACACCTGGGAGCTCAAGGGCGTCTATCCGCGCATTCTCGAGCACGAGAAGTACGGCGAGCAGGCGCGTCAAATCTTCCAGGAGGGCAACGCGCTGCTCGACCAGATCATCGAGCAGCGGCTGCTGCGCGCGCGTGCGGCCTACGGCTTCTTTCGAGCCAACGCCGTCGGCGACGACGTCGAGCTCTACAGCGACGACGCCCGCTCCCAGAAGCTGGCGAAGCTGTGCTTTTTGCGGCAGCAAACGCAAAAGGACAAGGGCGAGCCGAATCGCTCGCTCTCCGACTTCATCGCGCCGCGTGAAACGGGCCTCGCCGATCATATCGGCGGCTTCGCTGTCACCACGGGCATCGGGCTCAAAGAGCTGGTCGATCGCTACCGCGCCGAGCACGACGATTACAATGCCATCATGGCCGAAGCTCTCGCTGATCGACTGGCCGAGGCGTTTGCCGAGTGCCTGCACGAGCGGGCGCGGCGCGAGTGGGGCTACGGCAAGGAAGAGCAGCTGAGCAAGACCGACCTGATCTTCGAGAAGTACCGCGGCATTCGCCCAGCGGCGGGCTACCCGGCCTGTCCTGATCACACCGAGAAGGGCACGCTCTGGACGCTGCTCGACGCCGAGGTCAACGCCGGCATGAAGCTCACCGAGTCGTACGCGATGTGGCCGGGCTCGAGCGTGAGCGGGCTCTACTTCGCTCACCCCGAGGCGCAGTACTTCAGCCTGGGCAAGATCGATCGTGATCAGGTGGCCGAGTACCACGAGCGCAAGGGCATGACGCAGCAGGAGGTCGAGCGCTGGCTCGGACCGAACCTCGGCTACGATCCCTGAAGCGCGGCGCGATCGTTCTGGTAGTAGTAACGGAGCTGCGCCGCGTCGTAGCGTGACGCCTGGCCGATCGGGCAGGCGTCGCGCACGGCGATCCAGGCGCGTGCGTTGCGCGCGATGGCCTGCGCGCCGAGCGGTACGCCAGATGCTTCGAGCGCGCGCTCGAAGGCGGGCATGCACGGTTTGGCGCAACTGGGGCAGGGCCGCGCCGGCGCCGGGGGCTCGCCCGTCGGCCCTGGCAAGTCGAGCACCAGTACCGCGCGCAGCGCGATCCAGGGTCCGTGCAGCGGATGGATGGCCAGGTGACTGGGCGCCACTGCCGCGAAGCCAACAAGCTCGGACAGGCGCTGGATGGGGAGCGGCCTGGGCTCGGTGGTGTGACCGAAGTAGGTGATTGAGCGCAGCGGCGTCAGCTCAGCGGTGACAGTGGCGACGCTCGACTGCACGTAGCTGTCCAGCGGATGCTCGAGCTTGGCAAGCGCTGGCTCCCGTCGAAGGCGCTCGGTGAAGACGGGCCACAGCGCGCCGGTATTGCCGAGGAGAACGCCGAGCGAGCCCGGGCTGCCGAAATCGGCCAACCGATCGCTGGTGGCAACAGCACGGTTGTACCAATCGACCGTGAACGGATGCACCAGATCGAACCCGACCGGCGCGCTCGCGGCGGTGATCGTTTCGACCAGCTCCTGCCATCCACGTGGGGTCACCGGCGGAGCATACCCTGCGCCGCTC
>DATDEV010000814.1:0-3197 GCA_036522995.1 Polyangiaceae bacterium | reverse complement strand
GAAGCCTGCACCCATCGCGCGCAAGAACGAGCGACGAGACCTGGAGCTGGCCCTCACGGTGACCTCCGGTAAGCAAACGCGGGACTAGTGACGTAGGCCGACAAGGTATCGATGATGTTCGCGTCGTCCATGGTCAGACCCTCCTTCCAGTAGCCCACGAAGTCGTCTTCGCTGGCCACCAGCTCGGGGGCGCTGGTGCCGCTGAGCGCACGGAACACGTGGCGTGCAAAGCACTCGCGCACCTGCGCGCTCTTGGACATGGCGCTGGCGAGCGCGTTGCTGTCGGCGTAGCTGCCGTCGAAGTCGGTGCCGCTGACCACGACCGACGTGTTGACCGGCTTGCCGGCATCCGTTTGTCGCGCCTTGCCCATGCCATCGAAGCCTTCGAAGGCGAAGCCAAAGTTGTCGATCAACTTGTGACAGCCGGCGCAGCTCGCGTCGCGAGAGTGGATGTCGAAGCGTTCGCGCGTCGTCTTGGTAAGGTCGGGTACGGGCGGCACGATGGCTATGCTCAGACTCACCGGATCCACCAGCGGAATGCAGGCCACGCGCCTCGCTATCGCCACGCCACGCAAGACCGGCGCTGTCTCGTGTGCATGAGCAAACACCGACAGAAACGCTCCTTGATTGAGGATACCGAGGCGTGTCGGGGTGGCAACACGCTCGAAGACGTCAGCGCTGCCGGCGGTCGCACCGTAGAGCTTGGCCAGGGGCGCGTTGGCCAGCGTGAAGTCGGCGGACAGCAGCTTGGCCAGCGACGCCCCCTCGCTCTCCACCACGACTTGCAGAAACTCGCTCGTCTCGCGGTCCATCGCCGCCTTGACGCCTTCGAAGTCGGGGTAGACATTGCTGTCCTTCGCGCTCTCGGCGATGCCGTCGGTGCCGAGCCATTCGCGGATCACGCGGACGACGCGAGCGCGCGCGTCGACGCCGAACAGGCTCGGCAGTGCGGCGGCGCGGTCTTCAGGTGTGTCGAGCTTTCCGGAAAGCGCTAACCCGAGCAGCTCGGCCGTTGGCGGCCGGCCCTGGATCAGGTAGCTCATCGCGCTGGCCAGCTCGTAGGGCGTGAGCTTGACGGTGGCGCCCGGGGCTTCGCCCAGCTCGGTCAAGTACAGGAACGACGCCGACTGCAGCATGCCGCGCACGACCAGCTCGATGCCTTCCTCGTAGCTACCGCCCTCGAAAGCCACGCGAAACAGCGTCAACAGCTGCGCGGTTTCGTCGTCAGCGAGTGGGCGGCGGTACACTTGCTGGCCGAAGCTCGCGATGAAGCTCCGCGCGCACGCCTCGGCACCCGCGCCAGGGTCGGGGCACGGCGCCCGCTCGGTGACGTGCTGACGCAGGTCGGCGGCCAGGCGGCTCGCGGCGTCCGCGAGCTGACCCGCCAGCACTGGGTCGACGCGCTGCGCCTCGTTCACCGTGAAGCCGCTCTGCCGAGAGTCAGGCACGAAGTCCGCCCCGACGGCGGGCGCGTTCGGGCCGAAGATCGCGGCCGCGGAAGCCTGATACTCGGCGTCCGTGAGGCGGCGAATGCGGGCGGGCAAGAGCGCGGTCGCTGGCGTGCCCGTTGGCAGAGCGGCACCACCACCGACGCTGGTCGAGCCACCACTGACACTGACGCCCGGAGAGCCAGGCTCGATGGCCGCCTCACAGCCGACCACGACGAGAGCGAGCGCAACGAGGGCGGCGCTCGTTTTCGGCAAGTCACGCATGCTATTGATTTGAACCAAGCCAAGCGGTGGCGCAACTGGAATCAGTTCCAGAAGCGGCTCTGGCTCGTGTTCGTTGCGGCGTTAGAGCCAAGCTCTATTACCGGCGGGTAGCACCGCCACCTACCCGGTGACCGTTTTTAGCGCTCGCGCCGTCCAATTCGGGCCGTGCTGCATTCACCGACCGACCACGCGGCCAACGGGCACGCGACGACGGGTCGCTCAGGCGCGCGCGCGCGCTTCGAGGATCGATGCCAGCACCGCCAGCACCTCACCCATCTCGAAGGGCTTACGCACCCAAGCACTGACCTCGCTCGCCAGGTCGTCCGGCACGCCACTGGCCACGCCACTGATCAGGATCACGGGAATGCCGGGATGGCGCTCGCTCAGCAACTGAAAGGCGCCGCGCGCGTCACCTGCGAGTGGCGACAGATCGACCAGCGCTGCGTCCAGCTCACCCTTGCCGGTGATGACGGCATCGAACTCCGCGCGAGTCGCGACCACGGTGGCCTCGGCGCCCCGCGCCTCGAGCGCGAGCTGCACCAGGGAGCGCACCGCCTCGTCGTCCTCCACCACCAGCACGCGAGCCCCGGCCACCGAGGGGCGCTTCACGCGCTTGGGCATGGTTCCGGTGCGCAGCTCGGCGATAGGCCAGCGCAGATCGAAGCAGGCACCGGGACTGGTGCGCGCGACGCTGAGCGAACCGCCCTTGGCCCTAGAGAGTCCTGCAGAATGGCGGAGGCCGAGACCCGCGCCACCGCGACGTGTGGAGAGCGGCGCGGTGAGCAGCGTCGCGACGCGCTCGGGATCGATACCGGGCCCCTCGTCGTTCACCGAGAAGATCACCGCTCCGTCCTCTTCGCGAACACTGAGCGTGACGCGCGAGCTGCGCGGCGAAAAGTCGATCGCGTTGAGCAGGAGGTTGGTCAGGATCTGCAGCAGCGGCCCGATGTGGCCAAGCAGCGCCGAGCCCGAGTCGAGTAACTCCAGCTCCAGCGTCACGCCGCGCTGATCGGCTTGCGGCCGCACGCCGGTGAGCGCGCTCTCTGCAACGCTGCGACCGCTGGCCTGCGCCGACGACTCGGGCGCCTCGGCGCCGATGGCACCGCGCGAAACGCCGTGTCCGAGGCGCGCGTGGGTGCGTGCTACTTCGATCGCGTCGCGCGCCTCGCCGGGCGGTAGGCGTGAGTAGGCCACGTCGAGCCAGCCGAGCACCACAGTTAGGGCGTTCGACACCTCGTGGAGGGCTCCTGCCAAATCCGCCGCTTGATCAGGCGGCGGAGGTTGCAGACTTCTGGGTGCGCTCGAAAGAGGCACGGACGACAGAATATTATGCCCACCCGATTGTCGCCACTCCATTCCCGAGGGTGCCAATGTTGGATTCCTTCTACGCGCATCACTCCGGCGCTGGGCCGAGATCAGGTGACACTAGAATCGCCAGCCGACCGTCCTATTTTGAGGCATCGATGCTGGCAGGGACAAGCAAGC
>DATDEV010000813.1:0-2475 GCA_036522995.1 Polyangiaceae bacterium | reverse complement strand
TCGGACGAGAGCAGATCGAGAGCGGCCTACGCGAAGCTGACGCCGCCGCACCTCGCTAGGCTGCGCTTTTTTGGGGCTGCCAAAACGCAGCCTACTTCGCAGAAGCTTCCGTGTCGGACCGGGCCATGCCCTGCGGCAGGTCCTGGGCTGCCTCCATCCTGGTCCCTCGCCGCGAGAACCTGCGAGATTCACAGGGAGATCGGGAGATCGGGAGTCGTGCGAGGGCGAGCAGGGGGCGCCAATTCGTTGCAGCGCTCGCGTCGCCCTCGAACGCGCCATTACATCTCGAGAAGATGCAACGCGAGCTCCGTAATAGCGTGGCGCCCCATTCACGCTCGCACGACTCCCGATCTCCCGATCTCCCTGTGAAATCAGGGAGCGTTCGAGCGTGCTCAGTCGACGGTCACTTCGAGCGCCAGGTCGCGCTTTTCCATCAGGCACTTGTCTTCGGTGCAGACGGAGAAGGAAAGCTGTCCGGCGACGGTACGCTTGCCGGCCGCGTCGGGCGTGAAGCTCACCGGCATGACCGCCTTCATCGTCTCCAGCTTGGCCGCGTCCTTGCCGATGGTCAGGTTTTCGTATTTGACGCCGGGCGTCTGCTTGAGCTTGAGCTTGAGCGGGTACTTGTCGTTGACGTGGAAGGGTGCCTTGGCGACCAGCACGACTTCGACCGAACCAGGTTGCCCCGCCTTCAGGGCGGCCTTGGGCGCCTCCAGGCTCAGGTCGAAGGCGCTGTCGGACACCTTGGGCGAGCCGACCGGCGCGGCGGCTGCTTCGGCGCTCGCCTCCGGAGCAGCGCCCGCAGCGTCTGCCGCCTTGGGCGTGGCCAGCGGCGCCGCTGCGTTCGAAGCAGAACGCGGCTCCTCGGCTGCCGGCGGCGTCTCCTTGTTACAGGCTGCGAGCGAGCAGACTCCGAGCAAGACGGTGCCCAAACGACGACTGACCATGCCGATCAGCTACCACAGTGGCGCGGTCGTCGCACGCCGTGACCCAAGCCCTATTTGAGCAGCACGAGCGCGATGGCGATCAGGATGCCGAGCAGCAGAGCGCCACCACCAACCGCCAAGAACAGCAGCATATTCCCGCCGCTCTTGGGCACGCTCAGCGGCACATCGTCGCGGAATTGGTTGCTACCGAAGCTCACCGGGGAACCCGAATAAACGGGCGCTGCGTGCTGGTGCGGGGGCCCCGCGTGGTAGCCCGCCGCGGGCATCGCGGCTGCTGGTGCGGGCGCGTCGAACGTATCGAGCGCGTCGGCCTCGCCGAAAAACGAGTCGGCGACATTGCCCGGCCCCGCCGGCGCCGTGGCCTTCATCAGCTCGGGCAGCTTCTCGGCGATGCGCGTCGCCAGCTCGCTCTCGTTGACCCGGCTCCACTCGATGTGGTTACCGGTGAGACCGTAGGCTTGCCCGACCGCGTCCGCCAGGGCGCCGACCGAGCCGATACGCTGCCCGGCCTGCTTCTTGAAGGCGTGGGTCATCACGCGATCGAGCGTGGGGGGCACCGGGTGCTTGGCGTCCTTGGCGGCCTGGCTCGGCGGTTGGGGCTCCTTGGTCAGGATCTCGAGCAGGATGCTCGGACCGTTGACACCCACGAACGGCACTCGACCCACGACCGACTCGTAGATGATCGCCGCTAGCGCCCACACGTCGGCGCGGTGGTCGAGCGTTTCCAGCCCCTGCGCCTGCTCGGGCGCCATGTAGAAGGGCGAGCCGATGGTGGTGCCGAGCACCGTGAGCTTCTTGGCCTGCTCGCCCTTGTCTTTGACCGAGCCGAAGTCCAAAAGCTTGACGGTGTCGCCCTCGGCCGTCTGGCACAAGAACAGGTTGTCGGGCTTGAGGTCGCGGTGCACCAGCTTGCGGCTGTGCGCGCCGTCCAGGCCAATCGCCACCTGACTCAGCATGCGCACCATGCGCGCCGGCGAGACGGTGCCTTCCCGCTTCAGCGTCGCGCGCAGCTCCTCGCCGTACAAGAACTCCATCACCAGCGCGAAGGAGCCGTCGTTCGTCGGCTGAAAGTCCAGCACCTCGACGATGTGGTCGTGGGGCAGCAGCTTACTGACGTCGAACTCGCGCTTGAAGCGCTCGACCGCGACCTGATCGCCCGCCACGTCCGGGTGCAGCACCTTGAGCGCCACGTTGCGGCGCATTTGCATGTCCAGCGCCTCGTAGACGCGACCCATGCCGCCATCGGCCACTACCCGACGCACCTGATAGCGATTGCACACCAGCTGCCCGATGCGCGCGTCCTGATCGTCCGCCAGCACCGGCACCTGCGTCGCGCTGGAGAGCTGCGCCCCGTCGACCGGGCAAAACCCCGCGTCGTCAGGATAGAGCCGGCCGCACAGGGGGCAGGCTTTCACGCGTCGCTCGACTGCGTCTCGCCAGCCGGCATGACCGCGCGAAAATAGATGATCCGGGCGCAGCTCGGGCACTGCCCCAGCTCCTCGCCGCGTTTCAGCTGCTGAAACAACAT
>DATDEV010000812.1:0-2120 GCA_036522995.1 Polyangiaceae bacterium | reverse complement strand
ATCTTGAGGGCTCGGATGAAGACTTCGACTTGCTTGATTCTAGTGGCACTGCTGGGCGCCTGCGGGCGGGCGCAGGAGGCGGAGGCTCCCAAAGCGGGGGCGGAGCCAGGAAGTCCGGCGACGGCGGCCCCCACCAGCCTGCAGGCCCAGGAAGAATCCGAGCCTGCGACCCTGGCCGAGGCCGAACAGCTGCTGGAAAAGGCCCGCGCCGATCTGGACCGCGTGGCGCTGGCTGAATTCGCCCCGGCGCCGGCGGGCGCCAGCGAAGGCGCGGCGGCAGCGCCGCCGCCCAGCCCCGCCCCGGCACAAGCCCCGCCGCGCGATCCGAGCCGCGCGGAGACGAAGTCGGCAGCGGCAGACGAAGCCGAGGCACCTGCCAAGGAGGCCAGCGGCTGCGAGACCGCTTGCAAGGCCTTCTCGTCTCTCGAGCGGGCCAGCGACGCCGTGTGCCGCCTGGATAGCTCGGGGGGTCAGCGCTGCGCGCGCGCGCGCCAGATCCGCGAGGATGCGGCGCGCCGAGTCGCCAGCTGCGCCTGCGCCAAGTAGGCTCACTCGGCGTGATCGTCGGTCGCCTCGCGCCCAGCCCCACGGGCCTGCTTCACCTGGGCCACGCGCGCACCTTTCTGCTCGCCTGGTGGCGCGCTCGCAGCCAAAGCGCGAGGCTGGCGCTGCGCCTCGAGGATCTGGACGGGCCGCGCGTCAGACCCGAGATGTCCGAAACCGCCCTGCGCGATCTTTCATGGCTGGGGCTCGATTGGGACGGTCCGGCCTACGTGCAGTCGAGCGGGCTCGCCGAAATCGTGGCAGCCGCTCGCCAGCTCGAGCGCGCCGGGTCGGCGTACGCTTGCATCTGCTCGCGAGGTGACGTGCGCTCCGCCCAGAGCGCCCCACAGCAGGGCGACGTCGAGCCCCGCTATCCGGGCACGTGCCGCGGCCGCTTCGCGTCGCTCGCCAGTGCGCAGGCCGAGACGGGTCGCCAAGCCGGCTTGAGGCTGCGCGTGCCGGACGGCCAGCAAATCGTCGACGACCAACTGCTCGGAGCGCGCCCGTTCGACGTCCAGGCCGAGGTGGGCGATTTCCTGATCGCCAAACGCGACGGCGCGCCCGCCTATCAATTGGCGGTGGTGGTCGACGACGCTCGGCAGGGCGTGACCGAGGTGGTGCGGGGCGACGACCTGCTGCCGAGCGCAGCGCGCCAGCAGCTGCTGCAACGCGCCCTCGGCTTGCCGCCCGTGAGCTACCTGCACGTGCCGCTCGTGCTGGACGAAACCGGCCGGCGCCTCGCCAAGCGCCACGACGACCTGAGCCTTTTGGAGCTGCGCTCGGCCGGCACCGATCCGCGCGCCATCGTGGCCTGGATCGCGCGCTCGTGCGGCATGGATTGCGGCGAGCGCACCAGCGCGCGTGATGCCCTGAGCGCTTTCGAGCTGCGCCGACTGCCGCGCGAACCGGTACAGCTCGACGCCGCGACCCTCACGGGCCTGCGAGCCGCGCGCTAACGGCAACGCTACCCGCGCCGTTAGCCCAGCAGCTTGCGCTGCGGATCGAGCGACACCAGCAGGGCCTCGGTGCTGCCGCCGGGCGCGAGCTCGTTGTCACCGAGCATGCGTAGCGTCACCTCGCGGGTGGCATGGTTCTGACTGAGCACGGCAACGCGCACGGCTTGGTGCTCGGCGACAGGGCTGGGCCCGACGACAGGCGCCAGCGGGAGCGGCGTAGCCATCACCTGGGACGAAGCCGGCGCCGGGATGATCTCGCCGATTTGAACGCCGCTCTGCAGCGACCGGCGCACGCCGAGGGTGGCGGGCGAATCGACGATCGTCTTCTCGCTGAAGTCGTCCTCGTGGATGAGCGTCGGCGCTGCCTGTAACGGGGCGGCGGGCTCGGACGCCATGCCGACCTCGGCACGCAGGTCGGCCGCAGCGCGAGCCAGCGACACCGCCCGCAGGTCGTTGCCAGCCGACTCAGCCTGCTCGGCCGCGCGCTGGATCCAGCGCACCGACTCGAGCCCGTGTCCTTGCGACCAGAGCGCACGCGCCGTTTCGAGCGCCAGCGCCACTTCGGAAGCGTCTCCCTGTTCGGCGCGCGGTAGGTTGGAAATCATGTCCGCCATTGGCGGG
>DATDEV010000811.1:0-11025 GCA_036522995.1 Polyangiaceae bacterium | reverse complement strand
CATCCACCCTTCACCAAAACCGGCGAAGCCGGGTCACGATCACGCTCGGCGAAGCCGGCGTTCACGATCACGATCACCACGACCTAGATCCGACACGGTAGCTTCTGCAAGTTGAGCTGCGGCGCGGCAGCCCACAAGCACTACCCGACGCGCTGCTGTGGACCTGACGCGGCTACGTCGGCGGCAAGTAGCGCCATCGCGACCGCCTAGCATTGGCGCCATCGCGACCGCCTAGCATTGGCTCTGCCTGCTCAAGCGTCGACACTTACTGTGTCTTCGGAGCCGACGGAGCATCGAATACGTACGTCGACGTTTCGTCTCTGACGCTAACTACTCCCGCAAATACACGAGATAGAGACAGTCGAATAATTACCGCAGCCACCCTGAGCAGATTGGTGTACCTGACAAGCAGCGAGACTCGGCCGTCTCGCCCAACGGGAGTGGAAAAACATCATGTGCAGTCGCCTCCAGGGTGTGCGCTCGAAGCTCGAACGACTTGCGGTTCTGTTCGCACTGATTGTTTCCACCGCTGCTTGCGGCAACGAGCGCTCGTTGCGCGACCCCGACGAGGAAACGCTGCGCGCGCCGTCGGTGCTGGCGCCGGGCTTTCAAGAGAACTTGCTACTACAAGGACACGTCAACCCGGTCGGCATCCGCTTCGTGAGCGCAGCAGGCCCGCTGCGCGCGATGGTCTTCGAGAAGGGCGGCAAGGTCTACTACTACGACGACCTGGCCACGCAGACCACGCCCGCTCAGGCCAAGCTGGTCGCCGACCTCAGTATCAACACGCACAACTACTGGGACCGCGGCATGTTGGGTTTGGCGATTACGCCGAACTTTCCCGCCACGCCCCACATCTATGTACTGACGACGCTCGACCAGGGTGACTTCTGGGCCGACGGCTGCTCTGACCCGACCGGCGCCGGCTGCGTCGTCAACGGCCGCTTGTCGCGGCTGGTGCTCAACGCCCAAAGTCCGGCGGTTGGCACCACCGTCGAGCAGCCGCTGCTCGAGGCTCGCTGGTGCATGCAGTACCCGAGTCACGCCACGGGCGATCTGCACTTCGGCGACGACGGCTACCTGTACGCCACCTCCGGTGACGGAGCGAGCTTCAACTTCCTCGACTGGGGTCAGGTCGACGGGCTCGTCCAGGGCGTCTTGACCAAGAACGTGTGCAACGATCCGGGCGGCCTGGACGCGCAAGGTCGGCTGGTGATCGGCACCTCCGAGGGCGGCCAGCTGCGCAGTCAGGACCTGCAGACCGGCAGCGACACGACCAACTACAACGGCACCGTGCTGCGCATGGACGTGTCGGGCGCGCTACCCGTCGCGCCACCGTCGAATCCGCTCGTCGGCAAGGGGACCGCAAACGACGACTTCATCATCGCGACCGGCTTGCGCAATCCGTATCGCTTCAACATCCGACGTGGGACCAACGAGATCTGGATCGCCGACGTGGGCGAGGGCACTTACGAGGAAATCGACCGCATTCAAGATCCGACTGGGTCGCTGGAGAACTTCGGTTGGCCGTGCTTCGAAGGACCGAACGCTCGCTTCACCGGCAACGCTCTCTGCGATCAGGTCAAGGCGGGCAGCTTCGCGGCCACCGTGAGCCCGCAAGCGCTGGTCCAGCCCTACTTCACCTACCGTCACGATCAGCTCGTGGCACCGGGCGACGGCTGCGGCACGGGCGGCTCCTCGATCACCGGCGTCGCCTTCAACGACAAGAACGTCTATCCGGCCGACTACGCCGGCGCGCTATTCTTCGCGGACTCCACGCGGCGCTGCGTTTGGTCGATGCGCAAGGGCGCGAATGGCCAGCCTGACGCCGCGACGCGCGCGCCGCTGGTCCAGGGCGCGGCCGGGCGCGTGGTCGATCTGCAGATGGCCAGCAACGGACGGCTCTATTACGTCGACTTCGACGGCGGCAAAGTGTTCCGCATCGACAATTTCGTCGGCAACCAGCCGCCGCAGGCGGTCGTCTCCGCCACGCCCACCAACGGCCCGTCGCCGCTGTTCGTCCAGCTCAGCGCAGCCCAGAGCACCGATGCCGACGGCGATCTCCTGACTTTCGCTTGGGATCTCGACGGTGACGGCATGTACGACGACGCGCAGGGTGCGCAGCCTCAGTTCACGTTCACGACCCCCGGCCTGGTCAACGTTTCGGTGCTGGTCACGGACACCACCAACAACAGCGATACCGCTTCCATCACCATCAGCGTCAACAACAGCGCTCCCACGCCCAGCATCTCGACGCCCTTGACTGGCCTGACCTGGTCGGCCGGCGACAACATCGCGTTCGCAGGCAGCGCCAGCGACCCGGAGGACGGGGTCGTTCCTGACAGCCGCCTGTCCTGGCAACTGGTGATGCGTCATTGCGCCTCCGAGCCAGTCGTTGGGCAGCCCGAAGACTGTCACGAGCACCCGATTCAGACGTTCACGGGCGATAGCGGCAGCTTCCTCGCCCCTGACCACACTTACTACTCGCACCTGCTGCTGCGGCTCACGGCTACCGACTCGGCGGGCCTGGCCGTCACCACCTCGGTTCGCCTCGAGCCAATCGCGGTGCAACTGCGCCTCACCTCCACGCCGCCGGGTCTGCGCGTGAGGATTGGCGAGGCCGCGCCGACCCTGACGCCGACGCCGCTGGTCAAGGTGCTACGCAATGGCCAAACGACCATCGCCGCGGATTCGCCGCAGATACTAAACGGCCATGTCTACGAGTTCGCCAGCTGGTCGAACGGGGCGCAGGCCGTGCACGTGCTGCAGCCCACCGCCGACACCACGCTGAATGCCGTGTTCGTCGACACGGGGCTCGCCGATCCTTGCGTCACGGCTCCGCTGGCCGTGGTCGGCTCGGCCGCCTCGTCGGTGGAGAGCGCCGAGACACCGGCTGCCGAAGCCTTCGACGGCATCAACACGGCTGTTTGCGGCGCGGGTGGCAATCGTTGGTCGAGCTTGTTCGCCGATCCGCAGTGGATCTACGCCGATCTGGGCGTCGCCCGACATCTGAGCGAGGTGGTGCTGCACTGGGAGTGCGCTTTTGCCAGTGCGTTCGACGTGCAGGTCGCTCCCGACGGCGCCGATCCGACCAACAGTGCCGCCTACACGAACGTGTACTCAACGGATACCGCGACTGGCGGCAGTCAAACCATCGCCGGCTTGAAGTCGTCCGGTCGCTACGTGCGCGTGCTGTCCCGTGCCCGCGGCAGCGAATGGGGCGTCTCGCTGTTCGAGGTCGAGCTGCGCGGTGACCCCGACCCAGCTTGCAATCCGAGCCCAGCTACTTGCGGCAACGCGCTCGTCGAAGCCGGCGAGGCCTGCGACGACGGCAACTCCGTGAACACCGACGCCTGCACCAATGCTTGTGCCCTGCCCGCTTGCGGCGACGCCTCGTGCAGCGCCAGCGAAACCTGCTCGACCTGCGCTGCTGACTGCGGCGCCTGCCCGGGTCGCAGCATCGCGAATAACCTCGAAGCCGAGACCTACGACGGCATGCTCGGGCTCCAGTACCAGGCCACGACCGATACCGGTGGCGGGCAAAACGCCGGTTGGATCGCTTCCGGCGACTACGTGCAGTGGAACGTCAACATCCCCACGACTGGCAATTACACGGTCACGACGCGCAGCGCGACGTGGGGCGCTGCCAGCCTCCAACTGCTGGTGGACGGCACGGCGCGCGCCACGATCAGTATGCCCGGCACCTGGGCTGGAACGGGGTCTCAATACCAGACGTGGCAGAGCTTCACCTCGACGGCGTTCAACATCACCGCGGGCACGCACACGCTCAGGGTGGCGTTCACCAGCGGCAACCAGAATCTGAACTGGGTGAAGGTGAGCTCGGGCACCGCGACCGTTTGCGGCAATGGGGTGCTGGAGGCGAGCGAAGCCTGCGACGATGGCAACACCGTCAACACCGACGCCTGCACCAACACCTGCGTCGCCGCTCGCTGCGGGGACGCCATCGTGCGCGCTGGCGTCGAAGCCTGCGACGACGGCAACACCGTCGCAACCGACGCTTGCACCAATACCTGCGGCCTACCGCTGTGCGGCGACGCGATTTGTAGCGCGAGCGAAAGCTGCTCCACCTGCGCCGGAGACTGCGGCCCATGCGGCGGCGGCCGCAGCATCGCGAGCAACCTGGAGGCCGAGACCTATGACGCCATGTTCGGGCTGCAATACGAGAACACCGCCGACGTCGGCGGCGGCCGGAACGCCGGCTGGGTAGCTGCGGGCGACTACGTCCAGTGGAGCATCAACGTGCCCACGAGCGGCAGCTACAGCGTGACCACGCGCAGCGCCACTTGGGCGGCCACCGGATTGCAGGTGGTGGTCGACGGTGCGGTCGCGGCCACGCTCAGCTTGCCCAGCACCTGGACCGGAACCGGCTCGCAGACGCAAACCTGGCAGAGTTTCACCACCACGGCCTTCAACATGACCGCCGGCACACACACGCTTCGCATCGCCTTCACCGGCGGCAGTCAGAACCTCAACTGGGTGAAGGTGAACGATGCCAGCGGCGCCAATCAGCTCACCAACGCTGCGTTTGCCACCGGTCTGACCGGTTGGCTCAGCTACTTCATGGCGCCCGTGGGCACGGCGGTGTGGGACGCCGGCACGGTCCGGATCACACCGGCCAGCAGCGGAACCGACTGGTGGGCGCAATTCTTCCAATCGAAGACCGTCGCGGCCGGTAACTACCGGCTCACCGTCAACGCTCAGACCCTGACCGGGGTCAAGAGCATCGCCGTGTTCTGCGAGCAGGACGGGGGAGCCTTCACCAGCTACGGCCAGGCCACCTGCGACCTCACCACCAGCTGGAATGCCGGCGCCGGCTGCGCGGTCACGTGCAACAACATACCGGCGGGCATGGTGGTCAAGTTCGGCGTCAAGGGCGCCCTCACCCTCAGCGCTTTCCGGCTCGACAACTTCGTGCTGACCAAGCTCTAGGCCCGTTCGAGCGCAACCAGCGCGCCTTGCCGGCCGATGCAGGCAAGGCGTGCAACGAAAACCGCTGACCCTCGCCTGCTTCCTGCTCGGCTGTTCGGCGGCGGGCGGCGGCCAGCAGCTCGCGGCGGGCGGGGAGGGGCTCCGCCTGGCGACCTTCAACCTGCAAAACTTCGGTCGCTCGAAGGTCGAGCTACCGGGCTTGATGGCGGAGCTGGTCGACGTCCTGCGCCGCTATCCCTTCGTGGCGGTGCAGGAGCTGAGCGACGCGAGCGAGCAAGCGCCGCGAGCACTGCTCGAGCGCCTGAACGCGGAGGGCGCTGACTACGCGGTCGCGCTCAGCCAGCGCAGTGGCCGCGAGCCCGACGACGACAGCTACCGCGAGCAATACGGCTTCTACTACGATCGCCGCTCCCTCTCGCTGGTCGGCGACGGCCGGCTCTACGACGACTCGGCCTACGATCATTTCGTGCGCGAGCCGTACCTCGCCCACTTCGCGGCGCGCAGCGGCTTCGATTTCGTCGCCATCACCGTTCATACCCGGCCGGTTGCTGCGCTGGAGGAGCTCGCGCACCTGACCGCCGTGGTCGAATGGGCTCAGTCCGAGCTCCCCGACGCGCGTGCTTTCATCATCCTCGGCGACCTGAACGCAAGCTGCGGGTACGCCAGCTCGGAGGAGCTCGACCGGCTCGCGCTGCGCCACGCTCCCTATCGCTGGCTCGTGCCCGACGATGCCGACACCACTACCTCGGCCTCGCACTGCGCCTACGACCGCATCATCTTTGGCGACACCGTCGACTCGAGCGCCACGGGCGCCTGGGGCATCGACACCGCGCTCGATCCAGCCATCTCCGACCATTTTCCGGTTTGGGCCGAGCTCTGGACGGGCCAGCGCTGAGTGATACGCCCACCGCACTGCCCGGCCGCGATCTATGCTGCGTGGGTGCAGAAACGTGGCTCGCGGCTGGTGGCTATCGGGGATCTCAACGCTGCCTACGACGCGCTCGTCGACATCCTGCGCGGGACGGGGCTCGTCGATCAGCGCCTGAGCTGGGCCGGCGGACAGGCAGAGCTGGTGCAGCTGGGCGATCTGTTCAATCGCGGTGAGGGCGCGGTGGCGGCGCTGCGCCTGCTGCTGCGTCTGCAGCGGCAGGCCAAGCGAGTCGGGGGGAAGGTCACGATCCTGCTTGGCAATCACGAGGTGATGACGGCGCTGGGGCACGAGGGCTATTGCACCGAGGGCGAATACCTGAGCTTCGCCAGCGCGAGCGAGCGCCGAGCGTGGCCGAAGCGAGTGGACCGCGCGTTCCGGCGCATCGTCAAACATCGACCGCAGGGCGTGATACTTCCGATCGAGCCGCGCCTCGAAGCCTGGAAGATCGAGCACGTGCCCGGACGAGCCGCGCTGCGGCGGGCGCTGGGGCCTCGAGGTGCGCTGGGTCGGGTGCTGCGGCGGCTCCCGGTCGCCTATCAGAGCGCTGGCTCGCTCTTCGTGCACGCAGGCCTGCTGCCCCACTGGGCCGAGCTCGGCATCGACGGGCTCAATCAGCAGGCCGTCAGCGAATGGCAAAGCGGGACAACGCGACTCTGGAAGCTGCCCCGAACCAGCCTATTTCGCTCCGGCGACGGTCCACTGTGGGATCGCAGCCTGGTGCGGGGCGGCGCCAGCACCACGAAGAAGCTGAGCACGTCGCTGGAGCTGCTCGGAGCCAAACGCATGATCGTCGGCCACACGCCGACCGCCTCACTGCCGGGCGGCGGCGACGGCCGGCTGCTGGTGCTGGCGGGCGGCCGCCTGATCGGCGTCGACGTCGGCCTGCGCTCGGGTCCGGACGAGCCACGGGCGGCCTTGGTCATCGAAGGCTCGCGTGGCTACGAGTGGACGCCCGAGCGCAACCGACTGCTGTGGGGGCCGCGCCGCTAGAGCGACTCAGCGCGCGATCGCCGTGACCGCCCCGCCGCCGCGCAGGCGTCGCGCCTCGTCCAGCATGGCCAAGAACTCGCGCCGATCGCCGTGCAGGTCCTGGCCCACTCCGCTCGCGGCGAGGGTGCGTGCGCTGTCGAGGCTGCTTTGCTTGACGTCGCTCGAGCCGCGCAGCAGGAGCGCGGCGTTGGCCACGGCGACGCCGAAGCGGTAGTCGTCCGAGGCCTGCGCGATCGCTTTGTTGCTATCGGTCACCACCAGGCTGAGCTTGGTGCTGACGTCGCTCTGCGGCGGCTTGTAGCGCACGTTCACCGTCATCAGCTCGGCCGTCGCCGCCGCAGTAGAGTATTTCAGCGGGTCGACGGCCGACCTGCTGGGCGCAGCCGCGCCCTTGGGCACGATTTCGTAGAGCGCGGTCACGCTGTGACCGGCGCCGATCTCGCCTGCATCCTTCTTGTCGTCGTTGAAGTCTTCCTTGGCGAGCATGCGATTCTCGTAACCGATGAGCTTGTAGCTCTGGACCTTGAGCGGGTTCATCTCGACCTGCAGCTTGACGTCCTTGGCAATGGTGACGAGCGTCGAGCCGGCCTCGCGCACGAGCACCTTGCGCGCCTCGTTCAACGTGTCGATGTAGGCGTAATTGCCATTGCCCTTGTCGGCCAGCATTTCCATGGTCGAGTCCTTCACGTTGCCCGTGCCGAAGCCGAGCACGGTCAAGAACACGCCGCTCTTGCGCTTGTCTTCGATCAAGCGCGTGAGCTCACCTTCGCTGGTAGTGCCGACGTTGAAGTCGCCGTCGCTGGCGAGGATCACGCGGTTGATGCCGCCCTTCTTGAACTGTTGCTGCGCCACCTGGTACGCCAGTCGAATGCCATCGCCGCCGTTGGTCGAGCCGCCGGCCTCGAGCTGATCGAGCGCCCGGAGAATCGTGCCGCGCTCGCGACCGGAGGTCGCAGGCAACACCAGGCCTGAGTTACCAGCGTAAACGACCATCGCTATCGAGTCCTGAGGGCGCAAAGACTCGGCCAGCAAGGCCAGGCCGCGCTTCACGAGCGGCAGCTTGTCCGCCGACATCATCGAGCCCGAAACGTCGATTAGAAAAGTCAGGTTACGCGGCGGCACGTTCTCTTCGCGGATTTCCTTGCCCTTGATGCCGATGCGCACCAGCTTGTGCGCGCTGTTCCAGGGGCACGACGTGACCTCGGTGTTGATCGCGAAGGGCGCGTCGCCAGTCGGCTGCGCGTAGTCGTAGGCGAAGTAGTTCAGCCATTCCTCGACGCGGATCGCATCCTTGGGTGGTAGCGCGCCCTGGGCCAGGAAGCGTCGCGAATTGCTGTACGACGCCGTATCCACGTCGATCGAAAAGGTACTGAGCGGCTGATTGGCAACCGCCAGGAACGGGCTGTCGGCGATGTGCGCGTAGTTCTCGGTGTTCATTTCGGCGTCGCGCTCGATGCGCGCGGCCGTCGGCGACGGCGCCAGCACGGGGCTGCGCGCTGCGTGCGCTCCGCCAAGCCGGCCCAAACCCGCTTGGCCCTTCATCATTCCGCCTCCGCCCTGACCCATGCCCGAGAGGCCCATGCCCTGCGCTGCAGGGGCAGGCGAGGTTGGGCCTGCCAGGTTGGACTTCATCCTGAGCTTGGGTGCTGCGAGCGGCGCCACGGGCGGGGTCGCCTTCGCTTCCATGGGCGCGGCGTCCTCGCGCTTGTCGTCAGCGACCGGATCGCTGGCGAGCGGAGGCGCCGTGGTTTCTGCTGCGGCCCGAGTGCCGACCGGCAGGTTGGCCCGCTCGGGCGAGCTCTGCGTTTGCGAGCACCCCGCGAGCAGTGACAGTGCAATCAGCCCCACGATGGGCCGACGAAAGCGCGCAAAACACCGTACCGACGGAACCACGACGCCAGTCATTGAGAACCTCCGATTTGAGCGAGTGAAGCGTTCGACGCCTGGCAACGCCAAAAGTTCTCAGGTGCTTACACGATTAGTGAGTGCCTTCACAACGCACTGCTATTTCCAGCTAGCGGCGACGAAAGCGGAAGTAGCGGGCGTTGTCGTAGAACTCCGCAAACGCGTTGTCGGCGTAGCCGGGAATGCCGAGTAGTGGCACGGGATCGAGCGCCGGCGCGCCGCCGCGCCAGCCCCGCACCACGGCCGCCAGCCGCTGATCCAGCGCGCAGCGCAGGCGCTCGTCCGACTCGGGCGTTGGCGCTCGTTCGAGCTGGAGCAGGACCCCCTTGCTGGCGAGCCCCAAGTGCGGGGCGAGCAATGACTCGAGCGTCCCGTGCCCGATGATCCAGAATCGAGTCGTCGCCAGCAGCTCGGCGCGTCGCTCCCAAAACACGCGCTTGAAGCGCAGCTCGCGCAGATCGGCCAGCAGCTCGGCGCTGGAGCTTGCCACCACGATGCCGGACTCGTCGAACTGCGCGGCAACGTTCTGCTCGGGCGTGCGGCCATTGCGCGAATCGACTGGGCCCAGGTCGGCATCCACGTGCAGCGCGTTGAGGGCCCAGCGCGTGCGCGGAAAATGCGCCCACACCGCCATGTTGAAGAAGTCGTGCCAGCTCTGCTCACGCGTCGGCACGGCGCGCCGTCGCGCCACGTACTGCTCGTAGCCGCCGGCGAGCCGCAGCGCTTCCCGCTGTTGTGCGACAAAATGCGGTAGCGGCGCGGGCTCGAGCTCAGCTGCGCTGTCGAACAGTTGGGGCACCTGCTGCGCCAAGCGATCGTAATCGGCGGGCGATGGCCAGCCCGCGCAGCGCTCCACCTCGTCCAAGAATTGCGGGTGAAAAGCGGAGTACGGCGCACGTCGACACCAGTCGCTG
Source organism: Polyangiaceae bacterium (assembly GCA_036522995.1). Classification (GTDB taxonomy): domain Bacteria; phylum Myxococcota_A; class Polyangia; order Polyangiales; family Polyangiaceae; genus PMG-095. Next base: position 1,335 of record DATDEV010000811.1, on the reverse strand, counting down.
AAGAAGCGCTCGCCGAGCGCGGCCCGCACTGCTCGATGACTGGCACGCTCTGACTGCACGGCCGCAGCTTAGCGCAGCGGCGCGTAGCTGTAGTCGAAGGCCTCGGCGAGTGGGAGCGCTCCTGCGAAGAGGCAGCAGTTTCACAAACGAGTGGAGCGGGGCGCGAAGCGAGCTATCATCCCCCCATGACGCTCGGCTTACGTATTCTCGCGCTATCGTTGGCAGGCGCCAGCGGCGCCTTGGTGCTCGGTTCCGGTTGCAGTAGCCGCGAGGGCTCGAACGTCGAGGGCGGGGGTGCGAAGAGCGGGGCCGCAGCCAGCGGCGGCAGCAGCCACACCGCCGGCGGCAGCAGTCACACCACGGGCGGCTCTCTGGTGCTGAGCGATGGCGGCTCGCTCGGCGGTCCAGAGCCTGGCGCGGCTGGCAACGGCAACGACGACTGCGCGGCGGACTTTGCTGGCACCGAGCTGCAGCCCGCGCGCCTCGCCTTCGCGTTCGACGTCTCGGGCAGCATGGGCAAGCTCGACGAGACGTATCACGACCCAGCGCTCAAGTGGCGGCCGGTCGTGGCAGCCACGCGCGCCTTCTTCGAGGACGCGACTTCGGCGGGCATCAGCGCTTCGCTCAGCTTCTTTCCTGCACAGGACGACAAGTGCGACGTCGCGACCTACGAAACGCCCGACGTTGCCATGATCGCTCTCCCCTCGCCGAGCTTCGGGGAAGCCATCGCCGACATCGATCCCGACACGACCGGCAAGTGGCGCGGCGGCACGCCGACGCTAGCCGTCGTGCAAGGCAACGCCGCGTACTTGCGCACGCTCGTGCAGCAGGAGCCTGATGCGGTGCATGCGCTGGTGCTCGTGACCGACGGCTATCCCAACGGCTGCGACGACGACGAGATCGCCAGCGTGGTAGCGGCCGTCGAGAAAGCGGCTGAGAATTTTCCGACTTACGTGATCGGCGTCAAGAATCCGCCCGGCGGTCCGGACACCGTGAGCGACCTCGACGCGCTGGCGCTCGCCGGGGGTACGGACAGCGCCATCTTCATCGACACCGGCGACCCGAACCAGACCGCGACGGATCTGGCCAGCGCCATCTCGCGCATTCGCGAGCGCTCGGTCTCGTGCGGCGCGGCTATTCCAACCAACCCGGGCGGCGCTCCCTTCGTCGCCGACCGCGTCAACGTGTCGATGGTGGTGGACGGCACGACCAGCCGGCTCGGCTACGATCAGGACTGCCAAGCTGATTCAGCTTGGCGCTACGACGACGTCGATGCTCCCACGTCGATCGTGCTCTGTCCGGCCACTTGCCAACCGGTCCAAGTGACCCCGACCA
>DATDEV010000810.1:0-4624 GCA_036522995.1 Polyangiaceae bacterium | reverse complement strand
CAAGGAAGAGTACCGCATGCGCTACGAGAACGCGCCCTACATGACCGGGTTGATGCGGCTCGGCGAGCTGGTTTTCGCCGAGTACCCACCCTACACCCGGCCCACCATCGGCAGCATGAAGGACCTGGATGCGGCCAAGCTGGAGTGGGTCAAAGCCTTCTACGATTCGCACTACGCTCCCAGGAACGCCGTGCTGACAGTGACTGGCGACTTCGATCGCGACGAGGCAGTGCGGCTGGCGCGCCACTACTTCGGGTCCATCGACAAGCCCGGGCCCACCCGCGCCGCGCTGCCCGACATGCCCAAGCAAGTCACGCCGCGCAAGGATTCGCTGCCCGACGCCAACGCCAAGACGCCCGGCTTCTTCTTCGGTTTCTTGATTCCCCCATCGCGCACGCCCGAGCACTACGCGCTCGAGCTCGCGGTGGCGCTGCTATCCGACGGCGAAAGCTCGCGCCTCGAGCGCCTGCTGGTGCGTGATCGCGCGGTCGCGCAGCGGGTTTCGGCCTGGACGCGCGACTACGTCGGCGCCGACGAGCTGGCGATTCAGGTCGTGCTGACCGAAAAGGCGCAGCTCGGCCAGGTACAAACGCTGGTGGCGGCCGAGCTCGACAAGCTCGCCAAACAGCCAGCATCGGCGGCCGAGCTCGACAAGGTCAAGCGCCGCATCCGCAGCTCCTTCGTATTCGGGTTGCAGACGAATCTCAGCCGCGCAACCCGATTGGGTGAGTACGAATCGTACTTCGGCGATGCGCGCCTGCTCAGCGCCGAGCTGGGTCGCTACCAGGCCGTCAGCGCCGAGCAGATTCAGGCCGCCGTCAAAAAATACCTCGGCCCGGAACGCCGCCAGCTGATCGAGGTGCTGCCCGCCGAAGCGCCAAAACCCGAAGCGCCAAAGCCGGCCGCGCCCAAGGGAGGTAAGCCGTGAAGCAGCTACTCCCCATCCTCATCGCCTGCTCGCTCGTCGCCTGCGGCAGTCCGCCTGCTCCGGCTCCCGTACCTCCGCCCGCCAGCGCCGCTGCGCCTCCGCCTCCGCCCCCCAAGGATCCGCTGGCCGAGCCGCCGGCATCCGGCATCACGCCGAGCGCGTCGTTTCCCAGCATCGCCCGCCGCAAGCTCGAAAACGGCCTGGAGCTGGCGGTCATTTCGCGCAAGACCCTGCCCATCGTCGAGCTGCGCCTGGTGTTCGGCTCCGGCGTCTCCAGTGACACCGACAAGGCGGGTCTGGCTGCCGTCGCGGGCGAGCTGACCAAGGCGGGCGGCGCCGGCCCCTGGAACGCCGAGGCCTTGCTCGAGCGCGCCGAATCGCTCGGCGCCGACCTCAACGTGCTCACCGATCGCGACTCCACGCGTGTCTCGCTCGGCGTCACCACCGCCGACGTCGACCCCGCGCTCGAAATCCTTGCGGCCGTGGCGACGAAGCCGCGCTTCGACGCACGCGAGTTCGCCAAGCTGCGCACGCGCGAGGTCGAGCGCGCCCGCAGCTCGGCCAAATCGAGCGCCGGCTACGCCGCCGCCATGCTCCTCTACCGCGAGCTGTTCGAGGTGCCGACCGCCATCCACCCGTACTCGCGCTACGACGCGCTGCCCGCCGAGCTCGCCAAGCTCACGCTTGCCGACTGCAAGGCCTGGCACAAGCAGCACATGACGCCGCGCAACGCCGTGCTCATCGCAGCCGGCGACGTCGACGTCGAGAGCTTCGCCAAGGCGGCCGAAAAAGCCTTCGCCGGTTGGCAGGGCGAAAAGCCGCCCGCCCCCACCTTCTCGGATCCGCAACCCGAGGCGGAGCGCCACATCTACCTCGTCGATCGTCCCGCTACCGGGCAAGCCCAGGTGCTGGTGGGCCGTCTCGGCCCGGTCCGCCAAACCAAGGATTGGCCAGCGCTGGCCGTCATGAATCAGGTCCTGGGCGGCGGCGTCGCTGGCCGGCTGTTCCTCGACGTGCGCGAGAAGCGCTCGCTCGCTTACTCCACCGGCTCGTCGATCGAAGAGCCAGCTCGCAGCCCAGTGCCGATCGTGCTCTCGGCCGGCACCCAGACCGACAAGGCGCCGCAGGCAGTGCAGGCACTGCTCGAAAACCTGGACAAGCTCGGCGGGGCCCCGCCCAGCGCCGCCGAAATCGAGATCGCCTCGCGCTACCTCTCCGACAGCTTTCTTTTCAAGACCGAGACGGTCGGCGCGCTGGCAGACATGACCGCCAAGCTCGCGATTCTCGGGTTGCCCGACGACTACTATGACGAGTACCGCAAGGCCGTACGCAGCATCGACGCCGCCGGCGCCGCCGCTCAGGTCGGTAAATTCTTCCGCAGCGACCGCATCGTGATCGTGGTCGCCGGCGACGCCAGCAAGCTCGCCACGCGCCTGACGCATTTCGCCAAGGTCATCATCGTGGACCCGCAAAACGGCTTCCAGCCCGGCAAAATGCTGCCCAGGAACCCGAGCCAAAGCCTGCTGCCATGACCGCAGCCTGGTGGATGCTCAGCGCGCTTGCGGTGCTGGCGATCGCCTACCGCTACTACTCGGCGTTCATCGCCACCAAGGTGCTGTGCCTCGACGACACGCGCGTCACGCCGGCGCACGTCAAAAACGACGGGCACAACTTCCACCCCACCAACAAGTGGGTGCTGTTTGGCCATCACTTCGCCGCCATTACTGGCGCGGGGCCGCTGATCGGTCCCGTGCTCGCGGCGCAGTTCGGCTTCCTGCCAGGCTTCTTGTGGATCCTGTTCGGCGTCGTGCTCGGCGGCGCCGTGCACGACTTCGTGATCCTGGTCGCCAGCACGCGCCGCGGCGGCCGCTCGCTGGCCGAGATCGCCCGCGACGAGCTCGGCCCGGTGCTCGGCACCGTCACCGCTGTCGCCATCCTGTGCATCATCGTGGTGGCGCTGGCGGGCCTGGGCAACGTGGTGGTGGGCGCGCTGGCCGAGAGCGCCTGGGGCATGTTCACGGTCGCGCTCTCGATCCCGATCGCGCTGCTGATGGGCGGCCACATCTACGGCATCCGCGGTGGCTCGGTGCGCGGCATCCGCGAGGCCAGCCTGTTCGGCGTGCTGCTGCTGCTGGCGGCGCTGATCGGCGGCAAGCACCTGGCTGATTCGAGCTACGGCGAGTATTTTCGGCTGTCGCGCACCAGCATCACGCTCGCCATCGCTGGCTACGGCTTCGTCGCCAGCGTGCTGCCGGTCTGGCTATTGCTCTGCCCGCGCGACTACCTGTCGAGCTACCTGAAGCTCGGCACCATCGGCCTGCTCGTGGTGGGCGTGGTGTTCGTGAACCCGCCGATCCAGATGCCGGCCGTCACCCAGTACATCCACGGTGGCGGACCGATCATCAAGGGCCCGCTGTTCCCGTTCGTGTTCATCACCATCGCCTGCGGCGCCATCAGCGGCTTTCACTCGCTGGTCGCGAGCGGCACCACGCCCAAGATGGTCGACCAGGAGCGCCATTGCCGGCCCATCGCCTACGGCGCCATGCTGCTCGAAGGCCTGGTCGGCATCACCGCGCTGATCGCTGCCTGCGTGATGCCGCCGGAAGACTACGTGGCCATCAACAGCGACCCCAAGATCGCGCTGGTTCAGGCGCGCGCCGAGAGCCCCGGCCTGGCGCGCTCGCCCGAGCAGCTCGCGCTGGCAGGCGCTGTGCTGACCGCGCATGACCGCTCGCTGCTCGGCCTGAGCCAGGGCGACTCCATCACCAGCCTCGCGGCAGCCAGCTTGCCCGCCTCCAAGCTGCTGGCGCTGTCCAATGGCACGCTGTCTGTCCTCGGTTACGAGGTCGATCCGAAAGCCAACCACGCCACCACGCTCTCCGACGCGGATTTCGCGCGCCTGGGTATCCAGGTGAAGGAGCTACCGTCGCTCTCGAAGCACGCCGGCGAGGTGGTGGCGGCCCGCACCGGCGGCGGCGTATCGCTGGCAGTTGGCATGGCGCGCGTCTTCAGTGGCCTGCCCGGGATGGGCACGCTGATCTCGTATTGGTACCACTTCGCGATCATGTTCGAGGCGCTGTTCATCCTCACCACCATCGACACCGGGACGCGCATCGGTCGCTTCCTGATGCAGGAATTTCTGGGTCGCTTCGTCCCCGAGCTCGGCAGGTCTACCAGCCACAGCGGCGCTTTCCTGGCCACCGCCTTGATCGTCAGCGGCTGGACCTACTTCATCCTGACCGGCAATATTTCCACCATCTGGCCGATGTTCGGCATCGCCAACCAGCTGCTGGCCTGCGCCGCGCTCTGCGTCGGCACGACCATCATCCTGCGTGAAGCACCCAAGACTCGCTACGCCTGGATCACCCTCGGCCCGCTGTGCTTCGTGGGGACCACCACCATCACGGCCGGCGTGCAGAGCGTGCTCACCATCTACTACCCAATGGCGCAGCTCGCGGCGACGCGCGTCACCGGGCTCGTGAACCTGATCGTCACCAGCCTGCTGCTGTGCGGCGTCATCTTCATCATCGGCGGCTCCGCCGCCCGCTGGCTCCAGCTCGTCAAATCCACCCCCACCCCCACCCCCGCCTGATGGTCCTTTGCGTCGCTCAGCGGCTCCCTGATTTTACAGGGAGTCGTGGATGGCGGGAGGCCGCCGCCCTGATGAGATGAAACGGCAGTCGGAAGGGCCTATTG
>DATDEV010000809.1:0-3784 GCA_036522995.1 Polyangiaceae bacterium | reverse complement strand
GGCTTCTACTTCGAGCCTGGCCGCTCGAGCGGCACCACGGAACGCGGGCACGCCACCTTCGGCGGCGACCTGCGCATAGGCAGTTGGAACGTGTTCGGGATCTGGCCGGACGACTACCAGTGGGCTCTCGGCGGGTTTGGCGACTTCGCGCCGCGCTATGCGGTGTTCGGCGTCAGCTTGATCGGTTGGTACCCGCGTCACAAGAAGTCCGAGTATCAGTAGCTACGTGCTTGCTCGGGCTGGTCTCGTCGCCCTGGTGTGTCTGGCTGCGGCCTGCAAGCGTCCGCCCGCGCCCGCCTCCGATCAGGACGGGCGCGCCGCGCTCCAGCAAACCATCGAGCAGGTCGTGCTTCCGACGTACCAGGAGCTCGACGCAAGCGCCCGCGAGCTCTCCTTACAGCTCGATGCGCTCGGACCAGCTTCCCCTGCCTCCGAGCTAACGCAGGTCCGGGAGGCTTATCGTGGCGCTCGACTGCCACTCGAGCAGGCGGCTGCCTTCGCCTTTGGGCCGGCGGTCGAGCTCGGCTCGGGCCCGTTGCTCGATCAGTCGCCGATCGACTCGGCGAAGGTCGATGCGGAGCTGGCGGGCAAGGCGGAGCTGACACCGGCTTATCTGCGCTCGCTCGGCGCGCGCGCGCGCGGGCTGCACGCTGCCGAATACCTGCTGTTTCCCGAGGACGACCCGAGGCTCGACCTGCAGCTGCTCGATGACGGCGTGGCCGGCGCGCGCCGCCGGCAGTACCTGAGCTCGGTCGGGCAGATCGTGGCGGAAGCGGCCCGCGACCTGCAGCGGGCGTGGGCTCCCCAGCAAGGTGACTATGGGCGCCGATTTTCCGAGCCAGGCAAGCCGGATAGCGTGCTCGGCACCGCGCAGGCAGGCATCGACTTGCTGCTGATGGAATCGGTGTTCTTGAGCGAGGCGGTCGCTGACACCAAGCTCGGCCGACCGCGTCGTCGTGCGCCGGTCGTCGCGGAGCTCGACCGCGCGGGCAGCTCGCTGCTGGACGCTCGCGCCAATCTGCTTGGGATGCGCCACGTCTACCAGGGCAATCGCGACGGCAGCGCCACGCCCAGCATCTCCAGCTTGGTGCGTGCGAAGCGGGCGAGCACCGACGCTCGCGTCCTGGCTGCTTTCGACGCTGCCGAGCTTGCGCTTGGCTCCATGCCCGACTCTGCAGAAGGGGCGAGCCCAGGGCCGGGCGCTGAGGCAGCGTTCGAGGCCATCAAGAGCTTGAGACGCTTACTGGCGACGGAAGTGCTGGGCGCGCTCGGTTCGAGCTTAGCGCTCGACATCCATGACGGTGACTAGTAGGGCGTTCGATACCGTGTCGGAACGTCCAACCGCAGCATGGCTTCGTGCACGAGCCGTCGTGGCTGCGGTGTTGATCGTGGGTCGCGCCGCGGCGGCACCCCCCGACGGCGCGTCATCGCCCGCGGCGAGCGCAACAGCGGCGCCCGTCCCCAGCGCTACGGCCGCTGATGCGTCGCCAAACCGTCCGCTGGCGGTGGCTACCGCGGTCGTGCCCGGCTTGGTCGTGCACGGCGCCGGTCACTACGTGCTGGACGAGAAGCGTACCGCTCGCAATCTGCTGATCATGGAGGGCGTGGGCTTTGGTCTGATGGCGGTCGGTGGGCTCACGGTGTTCTTTACGGGCGCCTCTCGCTACTTCATCGCGCCGTCGGTCACCGCGGTCATGACCGGCGGCGGTCTGCTGGCGACCAGCTACTTGGGCGACATTTACGGCACTGCTTCCCGCGACGGGGGAGCCGTGACGGCGCGCCTCCGCCCTCCCGTGGCTTGGGAAACGGAGCTGGGGTATCGCCGCGTTCACGATCCGCAGTTTGCCTATCGCGACTTTCTTTACGAGCGAGTCAGTAACCAAATTGGAGCCTTCCGCTTTTCGCCATCTGGCTGGTTCTCGACGCGCGGCGACACGGCTCGCTACCGCCTGGAGGGCCAATACCGCGTGCTCGGCCCTACTGCCGGGCAGACGCCGAGCGACGCCAGCTTTCTCGACCTGACGCTCGGCTTCGTCCATCAGCGGCACCGGCCCGAGCGCTTCACTAAAGGTAGCGCCGAGCTGTCGCTCGATGGTCGCTATGATTTGGGTCGCATCGGCCGCACGTTGCGCGGCTCGTTCGTGGATCTCGGAGCGGGCTATGCGCTCGGTCGCCTGGACTACGACCCGATCGGTACGTCGGTGCCCGGTGACTTCGAGCACTTGCTGCTCGGCCATTTTGGTTTCGGTATCATCCTGCGCGGCAAGGCCGCCCCCGGTAGCGAGGTGCAGCTCTACTACGAGCACCGCCACGACGACTACGCCGCAGGGCTCCAGAGCTATGGTATCGCCAGCGGCAATCTGGGGCACTTCGGGGTCAGTGGGCGCTGGTTCGTGAGCGATCGGTTTGGCTTCTCGGGTGACGCCCAGATCGGTTCGGCGTATGTGGGAGGAGTGTCGCTGCTATTCCGACCGCAGGGCGTGCCGGCCCGCCAGGAGCAGGCGCGATGAGGCGCGGTCTCACCTCGGTCGGCGCCGTGCTGTTCGTCTTGTCGTGCTTGCGTCCGAGTGAAGAGCGGGTCGAGCGTGATCTGGCTGTAGGGCGCGCCGATGCGGCTGGTCTGAGCGTGCGCGTCGACGCAGGCTTAGCGGTGGTGCGTGAGCTCTCGGACAGCCAGCTAGTGCTGTGGGGGAGCGCGCCGGGCTTCACGCTGCGGCTCGGCTCGGATGCGGCGCGTGAGCTCGACATCGAAATCCAGAACTGCCTGCCCGAAGCCGAGCTGACCCTGAGTGGCGACAATGGCGGCCAGCTTGAGGCGCTCGCTGCCGGTGAGTCACCCACCCGCAAGCGCTTTCACCTGCGCGCTCCGGCGGGAGAATTGAAGCTTGCCCTGGCCGCGCCCGACCAGGAAAGCGACCAGAGCTTCGAGTTTGCGCTGATGTCCGACGTGCAGGAAGCCATCGGCGACGTGCACGACATCTACGAGCTCATGAACGAGCAGCCGAACGTGCGCTTCTTGCTCGGTGCCGGCGACCTGACCAACGGCGGCACGGTCGAAGAGCTCGAGCGCTTCCAGCAGGAGCTGCTGCTGCTGCGCTACCCCTACTTCACCACCCTGGGCAACCACGAGCTGGGCGTGAGCCCCGACCCCTATCACGACTATTTTGGCCGTGGGAACTTCCAGTTCCGCTTCCATGGCGTGTACTTCACGCTGCTCGACTCGGCTGGCGCCACGCTCGATCCGACGGTGTACGACTGGCTCGACGAGTGGTTGGGCGCCGCCCGCAACGACGTGAGCGTCGTCGCCATGCACATTCCCCCCACGGACCCCTGGGGCGTTCGCAATGGCTCGTGGGCGAGCCGCAGCGAGGCCGGGAAGTTTCTAACCCGCATCGCAGAAGAGCGCGTCGACCTCACGCTCTACGGTCACGTGCATTCCTATTACAGCTTCGAGAACGCCGGCATCGAGGCTCATATCTCGGGCGGCGGCGGTGCCAATCCAGAGCGTTTCGATAACATGGGGCGCCACTTCATGGTCTTCGACATCGACGCCAAGCGCGGCGTGTTGTCGCGCGAAGTCGTCAGAGTCGACTGAGCAGCTGCCGGCGAGCTAGCTGCTCAGCGCGAGGCGGTTTGCTTGGCAGGCGAGCCGAACACGACCATGTCGCCGCGGGCGATGATGCCCACGGTCATGAACGTGAGATCGGCGCCCGGGGCGGTGATGACCCGAGCCTCGGCGTCCAGTCGAAAGCGATGCAGGTCGAGCACGTTGAAGCCCAAGCCG
>DATDEV010000808.1:0-2686 GCA_036522995.1 Polyangiaceae bacterium | reverse complement strand
GGCGGCGCCGCCGGTACGGGCGACGCGGCCAACCTGCTCAAGCCGGCGCTGGCACGCGGCAAGCTGCGCACGATCGCCGCCACCACCTGGGCGGAATACAAGAAGTTCGTCGAGCCGGATCCGGCGCTCACGCGTCGCTTTCAGGTCGTGAAGATCGAAGAGCCGAGCGAGGCCAAGGCCATCGCGATGCTGCGCGGCACGGCCAACGTGCTGGAAAAACACCACCGCGTACAGCTGCTGGACGAGGCGCTGGAAGCGGCGGTCAAGCTCTCCAGGCGCTACATTCCGGATCGCCAGCTACCCGACAAGGCAGTGAGCTTGCTCGACACGGCTTGCGCGCGCGTCGCCGTCAGCCAGCACGCGGTGCCGCCCGAGGTCGAAGATATCCAGCGTCGCATCCAGCTGCTCGAGCAAGAGCTCGAGATCATCGCGCGCGAGGAAACCGTGGGCGTGGAAGTCGGCACTCGACGCGACGACGTGGCTCGCTCGCTGAGCGACGAAAAGCAGGAGCTGGCTGGGCTCGAAGCGCGCTGGCGCTCGGAGAAGGCGCTGGTCGACCGCATCTTGGCGATTCGCGCCGAGCTGCGCAGCGCCGAGCCGGCCGCCAGTCCCGAGGAGCCGTCGCCGCCGCCCTCGCTCGTCGACGGCAATAGCAAGCGCCAGACGCTGCTCGCGGAGCTCAAGGGGCTGGGCGCCGAGCTCACGCAATTGCAAGCCGAGAGCCCGCTCATCTTCCCCACCGTCGACGCGCAATCCATCGCCAGCGTGATCGCCGACTGGACCGGCATCCCGACGGGACGCATGGTCAAGAACGAAATCGAGACCGTGCTGCGCCTGCGCGACGTGCTCTCCTCGCGCGTGATCGGACAGGATCACGCCCTGGAGATGATCTCCAAGCGCATTCAGACCGCGCGCGCCGGGCTCGAGAACCCGACCAAGCCGATCGGCGTGTTCTTGCTGGCTGGTCCGTCCGGCGTGGGCAAGACCGAGACGGCGCTCACGCTGGCGGAGGCGTTGTACGGCGGTGAGCAGAACGCCATCACCATCAACATGAGCGAGTTTCAGGAGGCGCATACCGTCTCCACGCTCAAGGGCGCCCCACCCGGCTACGTCGGCTACGGCGAGGGCGGCGTGCTCACCGAGGCCGTGCGGCGCAAGCCCTACAGCATCGTTTTGCTCGACGAGATCGAGAAGGCGCACCCGGACGTGCACGAAATCTTCTTCCAGGTCTTCGACAAGGGCTGGATGGAGGACGGACAAGGCACGCGCGTCGACTTCAAGAACACGATCATCTTGCTGACGTCCAACGTGGGCAGCGAGCTGATCATGCAAATGGCAGCGCAGTCACCGCGGCCCGAGCCAGCGAAGATCGCCGAGGCGCTGCGAGCACCTCTGCTCGACGTTTTTCCGGCGGCCCTGCTCGGCCGCGTCGTCGTCATTCCGTACTACCCGCTCAGCGACGAAATGCTGGGCAACATCGTCAAGCTCCAGCTCGAGCGCGTGAAGCAGCGCGTGACGGAGCGCTACGAAATCCCCTTCAGCTACGACGAGGCCGTGGTGAAGCTCATCAGCAGCCGCTGCACCGAGCTCGAGAGCGGTGGCCGTATGATCGACGCGGTTTTGACCAACACGCTGCTGCCCGAGCTCAGCCGCGAGCTCTTGCTTCGCACCCTGGACGGAAGGCCTCCGGCTCGCGTCACGGTGTCGGTCAAGGACTCCGAGTTCGCGTATAGCTTCGAGTGAGCGGTTCTGACGGCTCCGTGCGAGTTTTGTTTGCGGTCGGGCCGGCCCCCAGGATAAATGGCCGCCGTGCAGGGCAGCGGAAAACACGGGCTCATCGGGATCAAGCTGGCTGCGCTCGGCGCTGCCCTCACGGCCTCCTTGGCGACGGCTCCGGCCCACGCTCAAGCCGTCGAGCGGAGCGAGAGTTGGGAGACTGCGACCAACATCCTCACGCTCTCGTCCATAGGCGTCCAGCTCTTGATGCCGCGGGTGTTTTACTCCGACCCCGAAGTCACGGTGGGCTGGAAGGCGCGCTGGCATGTCTCGGTGCTAGCGCCGAGTATGACGCTGCTGGCCACGGGTCTCATCAACGAGCAGTTCCTGAAGGATAGCTTCGAGGGCTACCGGCCCGGCTGCGACGAGCTGAACCAGGGCGCCCCGGGCTGCACGAGCTTCGGCATGCTGTCCACGCACAGCTACCTGGCCGGCTCGATGTTTGGCCAAGGCCTCGGTGTCTTTCTCGTCGACACCATCAAATGGAGCGGTGGTCGCATCCACGGCGGCACGCTGGCCATGAACGTGGGCGTGCCCGCGGCGCTGGCTGTCATCACCGGCGTGGGCCGCTCCGCCGGCAACTGGGAGACGGCGGGTCAAACCTGGGGCAGCGCCGGTATCGGCGCGCTCATCGGTCTGGGCATGGGCGCCCTGTACGCGTCCGCGCAGCGCCCCGAGTGCGGCTACGGCGGCGACCTTATTTGCTGGTAGCCGGCGGCGGAGGGCTCGGCGCAGCAGGGCTCGGCGCAGCAGGGCTCGGCGCAGCGCGTTCACTTCCGACCACCTGGTTCCAGAGCGAGGGCGCGCTCGCCTCGAGCTTGCCCTTGCCGCCGAGCTTGAAGACACGCTCCAGATCGCTCTTGCGCACGGTGCCTTGATTCGCGTCTTGCACCACCACCTGCTCCACCAC
>DATDEV010000807.1:0-12478 GCA_036522995.1 Polyangiaceae bacterium | reverse complement strand
TCAGAACCCTATCGCCGGCGCCTTTGCCGGCGCCGGCGCCGGCAAAGGCGCCGGCGATAGGGTTCTGACCACCCGCCGGGGCGCCGCTTGTGCTCGCGCCACCAGCGGCACCCTGGCCGCCGCTAGTAGTCCCACCGCTGTTGTCGCCGCCGTTCTCGTCTCCTCCACACGCTCCCAGCGCGAGGGTCAACGCCAGTGAAAAGCTAGAAGCGCCGGCGCGACCGCACGTGAAGAACTGACGGTGAGCCACGGATGACATGCCGAATGACGCGCTCAGACGTTGGCCTTGAGCGCGTCGAATCCGCCGGGGCTATTAATCTTCGTCGGCTTGGTGCCTCCGCCGACGAAGTCTTCCGTTTTGTCGTACATTCCGAAGTGAGTCACTTCGGCCGTGCCGTCCTTCAGTGGGTAGCCGTCGCTGCCCGCCTTCACGCCCAGGGCGTTCATGAGGCCGACGTAGTACTTGTTGATGGGTGCGTTCGCGACCGCCGCGGCCGTGCCGGTGTTTTGCGAAGCTCCGTTGACCTGGTCGCTCTTGCCGTCGGCGCAGACGAGCTCGCTGTTGCCGTTCGACATGGTGGGCGAACCGTCTTCCACGTTCACGGCCCAGCCGGTCTTGAAGTAGCCCCCACAGCTGCCCGCCTGAATGATCGGAATGTTGTTCAAGTTGTGGGCGTTGCCGTCCGACATTTCCTGAAACCAAACCGCCGCGCAGTTGTCGAGTAGCTTGCCTTCGCCTTCGTTGATGCCGTCGAGCAGGCCGACCAGGTGCGCGAACTTCCGAGCGTAGTAGTCATCCGTCGTCTGGAGCATGTCGAGCACCCCGCCGAGGCAGGTTCCCTGCATGCCCGGGTCACCGATGCGGTGGGATAGGCCGTGGTTCTCACTCTCCTGTCCGAGCCCGCGGAAGATGTAGTTGCCGGGGTACTTCAGGAAAATGACTCGGTTGTAGTCACAGACCGCGGAAAGCACGGCCACGCTCGAATAGATGTCGGCTACGTCGAGGGTATCGGTGACCTTGCTGGTGATGACATCGGTACCCATGCCTCCGCCGCGGATGCCGTCCACGTGCTCTTGCGTCAGGCCGAGCTGCAGCGCGAGCGCCTCGTTGCACTGCGCCGATGCGACCATTCCGCCGGTCTGATGCAGGAGCTCCTTCCAGGCAGCGAGCTTCTGCTTGTCGGCCTGGCTCATGTCGAACCGCTCGAGCGTTTCGAGATCGGTTTTAACGAGATCGATGACGCTCTTGCCGCGAATCGCCCGGTAGGTGTCGGGCGACATAGGCTGATCGTCTTTGAAAAGACCGGTTAGGCTGGAGAAGACCTGGGCCGGCGATCCGACCCCGGGGAAGTTCTCTTCCGGACCAGAATACGAGACTGCCGACATCGTGTTTTCGCCCACGTTGCCGACCCTCATATAGAGTGGGCTGCCGCTCACGTTGATCTGCTCGGCGATCGCGTGATCGAGCGAGCGCCCCTTGGGCTTGGCTTCGAACTTCGTCTCGGGCTCGAAGCTGAACGGATTGTCGCTGTTCGGCGTGACTGGCTGGCAAGTGAAGAACGAACCGGTCACCTGCGTGTGCGGGTCGTTGCCCTGCCCGCGGGCCATGGATGCGGTCCACTCGTTCATGGCGCGAATGCCGCGGGGGATCAGCAGTTTACTGGCGAACGGCGCCAGGTGCTTGAGCGTCGTCGGCTCGAGATCGGCAGCGCTGAGCGCGCCGTGAGCCTTGGCGGGGAAGAACCGTGTCGTCACGCAGCCGTAGTGCGTGAACATCACGATCAGCCGCTTGGGTACGCCGGCAGGCGTGCTCGACTGCGCGACCGCGCTCTGCTGCGCGAGCGAGCCGAGGAAGGGCGCGGCAACCACCGCTCCGCCCAAACCACGCAGGAAGATTCGTCGGTTCAGCTGATTGGTCATGTTCGAAATTCCTGTCAGTTCTCGCGGGTGCGCAGGCGGAAGGCATCGGCTTGGGTAAGGTCGGCGAGTAGATCGAGGACGGTGTAGCCGTCCTGGTTCAACTTGCCGTCGAGGTGCTCGACGACGCAGGCATCGTTCGAATTCGCTGAGCGACCGTAGGCGAACGAGACCCACCTCTCGGCGTAGATGCGCCGGGCCAGCGGGCCCTGGCCGATCTCGGTCATCAGCTCGATCGCGCTGCTCATGGGCTTGACGTTGCCGTCGGCGAAGGTGACCGTGGCGGTCGAGTCGATTGGCCCGCCCATGGGATCCACCGTTTGAATGCGGCCAATCGCGTCATACGTCTCGAGCACGAAGCCCGGCGGATTGATGAATGGCGTGTGACAGTGCTGGCAGCCTGGCCGCTGCGTGAGTGCCTCGGTATACTGTCGTCGCGTCGTATAGTTGCCGTTCGGCACTGCAACTTGCAAAGCGTCGGGATTGGGTGGGCCCGGATCGACTCCCAGCATATTCACGGTGATGAAGGCCCCGCGTAGGATTGGGCTGGTTCCGTCGAAGTTCGAGAACGAGCTCAGGAAGCCGAGACGAGTCAAAAAGCCGGGCCGGGTCGCGGGGTCGAGCTCCACCCGGGTGAGCTGACTACCGTAGGCGGCAGGATCGAGCCCGTAGATCGCGGCGGTCTGGCTCGTGACATAGCCGACGTTGCTCAAGAAGAGGTCCTTGAACGAGCCGCCCGCGAACGCGACCTCCTCGAAGAAGGCGTCGAGCTCTGCGAGCATGGCTGGCACCGCCTCCTCTGAATAGAGCGGGAACATCGTCTTGTCGTGCTGCACCTTCCACCAGTGCGAAGCGGGGTTGTCCATCTCCAGGTACTTGCGATGAAAGCCAGCCACGAGCGGCCCCGTCTTTTCACGGACGGCAATCATCCGCTTGGCCTGCGCCAGCAGCTGCTCCTTGGTGCCGAGCTCGCCGGCATCGGCGGCTGCGCTCAGCACGTCGTCCGGAACCGAGCCCCAGAGCAGGAACGAGAGCCTCGCCGCTTGCTCGTGACTAGAGAGCTTGTACGCCGCCCCTTCCATGTTCGGCGTCAGCTCGGGTAGCAGCAGGAACGAAGGCGAGACGAGGAAGGCGAGCAGGGTCGTCTCTGCGACCTCTTCGGGCGTTCCGGCAGGGGTCGTTTTGCCGAGCTTCTCGAAAGTTGCCACTTCAGCGTCGCTCAAGGGCCGACGGAATGCCTTGCGACCGAATGCCTTGATGGTCTGCGTCAGGCAGCCGGCCATCGCCGGATCACAGCTGATGAACTTAGACCTGTTCGGTCCGGCGAGTACGTCGGCGGCGATTGCTGCCGCAACGTCTTGGTACGCTTGCCAGGCGAACGGATTCATCGGGCCGTCGAAGTCCGCATTCAGCAGCGACGAAGGAGGCTGACCGCCGGCGTTCGGTAGGCTCGTCAGGCCGAGCAAATCGCGCACGACAGCGTCGTATTGACGATTCACCAGGCGTGGGATCTGCGACGTCGGCGGGACGCCCGCGCTGCAGACTTTCGGGTCCGTGGTGCTGCCCCCAGCCCCGACCGACCCGCCCGACCCGCCCGAGCCCGCGCTGCCGGGGGGAACACTAGTTGGGTTGTCGGGCGAATTGCTGGAACACGCGGCGAGCACCGTAGCAAGCACGCCCGCCGCGACCAAAAGCCCATTTTCTTTCATCGTTAACGACCTTTCAACGACCGCCAGACGGGTACGGCAGTGCGCGCGCTCACACTGTCTGCATGAGTAGGATGCCCTGCAGCGCCCTCGGCGTATTTCGGACCGCGCTACAATCGACTGCGGAGCGACCGACGTGACCTGGCGTGTGCGCCAATTCTGTCGCCCACGTCTTTTTATGTCTGGCGACGAACGGGTGCCGCTGCTGGGGCACGGGGTGAAGTGACGATTGTGAGCAGCAAGCGCGGTGACGCGCCTTGTGCGAGATTCGGTGTTCGAGACGGTCCCGCAGAGCCTACGGCAATGAGAAAGGCGAACCAACCTGATCCGAAGACGGATCAAGCGTCGACGAGCGGCGCGGAGCCCGATGTGGCGTCGGCGACGGCCCTGTCATTGACCACGCTCGTCTCCGCTCACTTGGCCTTCGTCTGGCGTTCGCTGCGACGTTTCGGAGTACCGCGGGCGGATGTCGACGACGCGGCCCAGCAGGTGTTCTTGATCGCACGGGAGAAGCTTTCGACCATCAAGCCCGGCAGTGAACGCCCATTTCTGACCGCGGTGGCGCTGCGCGTAGCGTCGCACGCACGGCGCGCCAATCTGCGGCGCGACGCCGCACATCAACGGTTTATCGAATATCAAGCTGCGGCACCGGCGCGTGAAGGGCTGGCCCAGCGAGTGCTGGAGGCCCGCGAGCTCTTGGACCGCGTTCTCGATAGAATGCCCGCTGAGCTGCGCTCCGTATTTGTGCTGTTCGAGCTCGAAGAGCTTACGGTCGATGAAGTTGCCGAGCTGCTAGGTTTGCCGCGTGGTACGGTGGCTACACGTTTGAGGCGAGCACGCATGGTGTTCCACGACGCAGCCAATTCGATGGAAGCTCGTAGCCGAGGAGGCGAGTCGTGAGCGATCCGCGTCGCCTAATCGACGAGGGCTCTGGCTTCGAAGCGGAGCTGCTGCGTGCAGGGCGTGGCGACGCTCTTCCCGCCGAGAGTGCTTCGACGATCTCCGCTGCTCTCGGTGTTGCGCCGCCGATGGCGACGAGCACCCTCGCGACCGGAGTGAAGCTCACAGCCTCGCAAATCATAGCCAGCTTGGTAGGCATGAGCGCAGCGGGAGGGCTCTCGGTTTGGGCGGCGGTCCACCTGCTCTCGCCACCTGCAGCGCCGCCGCCACAGAAGGGGCCGGAAGCTGCCGCTCGAGCCACCGTCGCGGCCGCATCCGCGCCGCCGCCGATTATTTCGACGCCGCTCGTCGAGGCGCCGGAACCCGCGTCGCCGCCGAAGCCCACCGTGCGTAGCCATTCAGTGGCCAGCTCCGAACGCGACAGCCTGCCGCTCGAGCTCGAAGCGCTCGATAGCGCGAGACGCGCCCTCGCCGGCGGCGATGCGTCGCGCGCGCTCGCGCTACTCGACGAGTACTCGACCAGCTTTCCGAAGGCTCGGCTGCGCGCCGAGAGCGCGGTGCTTCGAATCGAAGCGCTCGCGGCGAGCGGTCAGAAGAGTGCCGCGATTCGGCTCGGTAGACAGTTGCTCGCCCGAGAGCCGAACGGCCCCTACGCCCGTCGTGTGCATTCCTTGCTCGAGAAGGCGGGCGCGCCGGGCACGCGCTGAACCGATGTCGCGGCCATCTCGTCTGTCGACCACACCCTGCAATGAGGAATGTGGCGTCGCAGGTGTGGCCGTGCGCAGGGCGGTGGCGCTACTCATGACCGCCCTGCTCGCCGGTTGGAGCTCGGCATGCCGCGACGAAGTGGCGCTCGGAGCCTGGGGCTCGGTGACGGTAGCTGGTGCAGGTGGCGGCTCGCCGACCGAGGCCATGACCGGTGGTGCAGCAGGCGAGGCTGAAACCGGCGGCTTGCCTGCTTGCCTCGAGTCCTCGGCTCCCGCAACTTCGAGCTCGATGGGTGAGCTCGACGGCGTCACCGAAGTCAGGTCGGATTGGGTGTGGCCCGCGCCGGTCTCGTCGTTGAAGTGGGACCTGATGGTAGAGCGCGAGATCCCGCGATTGACGCCCACATCGTCGCCCACGAGCGGCTACTACTTCGCGCACCAGTTCTCTTTCGTCGAGGGCGTGGTGGGCTTCATGGGTTTGCAGGCCGAGGGCGGCTATCAAGCGGATCCCCCGAGCTCGCCCGTCGACTTCACCAAGATGGCGGTGTTCTGGGTTTCGGGGCCACCGCTCGCCGGTGAATTGGGTGACATCGCCTATCCCGACGCGCGCGTCGCGTCAGCGACGGTGGCAGGCGTCAGCTTTCTCACCATTCACGCCCGCTTCGAATGGGAGGCATGCCGTGTGTATCGACTGAGAGTTGGACCAGAAGAAACCGAGAGTGACGGCAGCACTTGGTTCAAAGCTTCCATCGAGGACGTCTCAGCGGGTACCGAGACCTCTCTCGGTCGTCTGCTGCTACCGGCAGACGTCGGCCCGTTTTCTCCGTTCAGCGTCTCGCGCACCATTCCCATCGACTTCAACGCCGCTTGCGAGACCCAGGCGCCAGCGTCGGTCGTCTTTGGCGCTCCGGGCGCGGAGGACGACAGCGTGCGAGCCACGCTCTCGACGAGTCGCTTCGTCGAGCCGCTGCACTGCACGAGCTCTCGGTTTACGGAGCTGCCGCGTGCGGTGCGGCATGAGCTCGGCCTCCGGCCTTGAGCCGCTGGGACGGCGCTGCCGTTCAGAAGCCCACGCCCAGCCTCAATCCGAGCTGTGCGGTCAGCAGGGGCACATCGTGCACAGGCGTATCCGGGCTTCTGAACACGAACCGATAGCGCGTCACTGGTAGCGCGGCGCCACCCTCCAGAGTAACGAAAAATCCGGCCGGGAGCGTCTGTTCCAGCTGAATCAACCCTTCAGCCGCGGCCCAGAAGCGGGTCGTGCGCCCTGTCACCGGCAGGTCCGAGCCCGACGCCCGCACGACGCCGGCCTCGAACGCGAAGCAGGGACCGGCGTGGAGCGACTCCGCGATCTGGACGCCTCGAGCGCAAAGCATTGCGCGCGCCGTCAGGAAATGAAAGTCAGCCGTTGCGTCGCGGATCAACGCCGAAGCGCCGGTTCGAAAGACGAACGCGAGCCCCAGCTCTCGCAGCAGCAAGGCGCGCCCGTGTCGAAGCCCCAGCCCGGCAGCGGGTCCGAAGGAGGGGTAGGGGGCGATTCCAAACGCCGCCGACGCGCCGAGCGACACGCGGGGCGACCAAGCGTCGTCCTCGGCCCGCTCGCGAAGCGTGCTGGAGTCCGCGTGTTGGGTAGGGGCCGGCCGCGACGTGTCGGCGGGCGGCGCTGCCGGCGGCCGAGCAGGATCGAGCTCTTGGCTCGGCGCCAACTCCGCGCGTGGATCGATCGCGAGCGCGATGGCCAACGCCAGTACCGAGGCGACGTGCCCGCACTCCGAGCCGCTCACGCGCCTGGCCATGCTGGCGCCCCTCGTCTCTTCGATGGTCAGCGTGCCGGCGACGCGGGTTGCCGTCCGCTTCAACTCCACCACGAACGTGCGCGCTGCCTCCGACTCTGATGCTGGCCGCGCCGCTCCGGTGCGCGCGAAAACCAACTGCGCAAAGTCGGCTTGCGACGGGCAGCCCGCGTCCGCCTCGGCATGATACTCGATGCGGATGGGCTCGGTATCAGCGGCGAGCGAAAGCGAAGGACGCGACAGCGCCGCGAGGAGCACGGCTCCGTGCAGCTTGCGCAAGCCACTCGTCATCGAGCTAGTAGTCGGTTTCTAGCCCAACTCATGACCTTCCGGAACCCGCGCCAGGGCTGACCCTGCTTGGGAATAACGCAGCGGCGAACGGAGCGCACTCGGCCGCAAGAAACCGATGTCAGCGGCTACGTCGCCTGCTGGCGTCACTTCGACTCTCGCTGCGGCGTGGGAGGGCGTTTGGACGGCGCGGTCTAGGGCGCCCTGGTAACGCCGTGGAGCTAACAATTTACGCCATCAGCGGCACGGCGCCGCGCCCAGAGCGGCCGCGCAATTCATGGGGGCGCTCGCCGACTCCGGGTTAGTCACGGCCCGCGCCACGTGAAGGGTGCGACACTTGAGCGTCGCGCCTTATCTGCGGAGGGGAGGGATTCGAACCCGCCAGCCGCTGCTTGGCGATGCGAATCGCGAGCGGGCTTTGGTCGACGCCGGCATAGGTTCGGCCCAGTTTTTTGGCTGCGACCAGCGTGGTGCCGGAGCCGCACATGGGGTCGAGCACGCGGCTTTCGGGCAGGCTCGCCGCGCGCACGATGCGCTCGAGTAGCGCGAGCGGCTTTTGCGTCGGGTAGCCGGTGGCCTCGGCGATCAGCGGGG
The DNA here is from genome assembly GCA_036522995.1 of Polyangiaceae bacterium. Taxonomy (GTDB): domain Bacteria; phylum Myxococcota_A; class Polyangia; order Polyangiales; family Polyangiaceae; genus PMG-095. The sequence continues at coordinate 4,573 of DATDEV010000807.1, read as the reverse complement.
TGTTGGCGCGCATGGCGGGGCAATCGCTCCACACACTACCGAGGCGCCGGCCTCGATCGGCGTAGTAGCGGTAGGTCTTGCCGGCCACGTGCCGTTCGCGAAAATTGCGACCGTCGGCGTCGACGTTGTTGAAGTGCATGCGCAGGCTGGTGGCGGCGAAGCTCTCGCGCAGCGCCGGATCCTCGCCGTTCCAGATGGGCTTCGCAGCGCGGGCGTAGATCAAGATGGTTTGGTGCGTCACGCTCGGGCCGCTGCGTTTCTTGCCGCCGTTGCCTGGCACCCAGATCACCTCGCCCCAGAACGCGGCGCGGCCGAACACGCGATCGGCGGCCACCTTGGCGTCGTGCACGGTGCGATGATCGAGGTGGAGCCACAGGCTGCCGCGCGCGCTGAGCGCATCGCGCAGCACCTCGAGCCGGGGCTCGAGCATGCTCAAGAAGTCTTCGACGGTATTCCAGGCGTCGTCGTAGGCGTGCTGACCCGACGCGCGCTCGCCCTTGCCCACGCGCGCCGAGCGCTTGGTGCCGGCGTTGAACGGAGGATCGGCGTAAACCAGGTCGAATTTTCCGCGCCGCGCCAGCTCCGGCACCAGCTCCAAACAATCACCGTGATGGAGCCCGCCGGGCGTGCGGCTCAAGCCCCACCGCCGTCGGCGGCCCCGCTGGCCAGTGGCGCCGCGGGGCCCGGCTCGAGCGGCTCGTCGTTGGCGATTTGCTCGAGCGACGCCTGGTCGGGCTCGCCCGCGGCGGGCAGCTCCGGCAGCCATTCCCAATACGGGCCGCCGCCGCTGCAACCGCCGGGTGCTTCTTCGGGCGAACAGGCGATGCGCAGGTGGAGGTGATCGTCGTGCGGCAGGCTATCCCCTGGCTGCAGCATCACGGTCTGCGCGCGATGCTGCAGCTCGAGCGGCTCGCCGCGTGCACGGGCGTAGTCCATCAGCAGCGCTTCGAGCGGCCGGCTGATGAACAGGAACTGCACGCCGATGTCCGGATCGGTCACCAGCTTCTTCACCAGCAGCCAGTTGCGCGCCACGTCGAGTCGCACGTAGTCGCCCTGATCGGGCACCACGGCCAAGCCATCGCCCTCGAAGCGCACGAAGCCGGGGCTGGGTAGCGGCGCGCCCGCTGGCGAAAGCGCGAAGAACAACAGGTCCACGTCGCGGCCGCTGCGGTGCGAGGCGTGGCCGGGGATCTTGCCCCCGCTTCTGGCACCCAGGTCACCGATCACCAGCACGCCGCCTGGCAGCTCTGTCTCGACCTCCGCGGCAATGCGCTGGAGCGCGTTCACCAAACGCGGCCTGCCCCAGTGGTGCTTGCCCTTGGGCCGATAGCGCACGAAGCCCTTGCCCGCCGCTGGCAGCTCGACCGCCCCGGTCTGCACGCCCTGGTTAGGCACACCCACGGAGCCAGTCAGCCCCGGCGCGAGCGGGCTCGGCGCGCTGAAGCAGCCCCCCAAAAGCAGCGCCATGAGCGCGGTGCGCAGGGGCCAAAGTCGCATCAAGCCAGCCCCGGCATGAACGTGCGCAGGCGATCGGCCAGCTCGCGTGCGCCCTGCTCGGAAGCGAAGGCATCGGCCAGATCGAGCTTGTTGTCGCGCGAGGTCAAAAAGCCGTGGTCGACGAAGGCCTGGAAAGCGTTGGCCAGAATCGACTTGCTGACGGCTTCGCTGCGCTCGATCTCTCCGGCCAAGAACGCGCGGTTACCGAGCGCGATGCCGCGCTTGAGCAGCTCCTTTTCCGCCAGCGGCGCCTTGACCAGCTCGCCGAGCACGCGGCTGGCGATCCAGTAGCCCTCGACGAAGTTACGCAGCACGGCCGCGTACAGCATCAGCCAATCGTGACCGCTCCAGCCGTCGCGCCCGGGCCCGCTGCGCAGCTGCGAGTCCTCGCGCAGTAGCTCGCCGTCGGCCACCATCTGGGTGAGCGTTTCGTCGAAGATCTTCTCGAATGGACGGTCGGCGCGGAAGCGGAACTCGAATTTGAACAGGCGGCTGAGCGCCTGCACCCGGTCGCGTACCCACAACGTGGCTTCGGCCTTCTGCGGCGCCGCCATCAGGGCGGTGGCGACCAGGCCGCGTTCCACGAAAAAGTGCACGATGATGTTCTTGGAGACGTCGAGCAAGAGGCGCTTGTCGGGCGGCACCACGTAGCTGGCGTTGTCGTCCATGGCCTGCGACTTGGTCTGCGGATCTTCGGGGTGGTGCACCTCGACCAGATCCGCGTCGACGAACATCTGCACCGCCTCGCGCAGCGACTCCGAGCGCAGCTTGCCGGCGCTGGGCGTGGTGAGCGCCGGCGAGATGCGCGCGCCCTGGCGGCGCGCCACGCCGAGTAAGCGCTCGGCGCGCATGAGTAGCTCGCGGTGGGGCAGGCCGCGCTGCTTGTGCGACAGCAGCACCATCGCGCTCAGCGCGCCGGGCGTGACCGCCGTGACGCGGTTGATCTCGTCCATTACGCGATTGCCGAGGCGCGTGACCAGGGCGCGGCGCTTGGCCGGGCTCAGCGCTTGGCCCGCCTCGGTGGCCAGCTCGGCGCGCATCTCGTCCAGCGACAGCACCTGGCCCACCTGCATGTTGATGCGCCCGTAGCGATGGCGCAGCACCTCGCTGGTCTTGAGCAGGCCCGCCGCGTCTTCCTTGGCTTTTTCGACCCCCTGTAGCTCGCGCTCGTAGGCCGAAGCTTCGATCACCCGCTCGTAACCGATGCTCACCGGCACGAAGAAGCTGGGGCGCTCCGGTACGGCCAGCGCGGCGTCGACGAGCATGTTGAGCAGGCCGAACTTGGGCGCGACCAGCTTGCCGGTGCGGCTGCGGCCACCTTCCAGGAAGACCTCGATCGGGTAGCCGTCGCGAATCAGGCGGCGCACGTAGGCATCGACCACCGCTGCGTAGAGCCGGTCGCCGCGGAACGAGCGGCGAATGAAGAACGCCCCACCGCGTCGGAACAGCGCACCGACCGGGAAGAAGTTCAGGTTGTCGCCGGCCGCGATCAGCGGCAGCGGCAAGTTCTGCTCGTTGAAGATGTAGCTCAGGATCAAGTAGTCGACGTGACTCTTGTGGCTGGGCAAGAGGATCAGCGAGCCCTCGCGCGCGGCGGCGCGCAGCCGTTCGATGTCGCTCTTTTCGTAGTCGATGCCCGCGTAAATGCGCGTGAAGACCCGGTGCAGCACCAGCTCCATCAGCTTGATGGTGACGAGGGCAGGGGTGGCCTGGAGCTCTTTCAGCATCGCGTGTGCACGCCGCACCAGCGTGTGCCGATCGTTGCGCTCGTCGACCAGGTCGTCGATCACGCCGCGCAGGCGTGGGTTTCGGATCAGCTCCTGACGCACCCGTTCCGGCGCTTTTTCGGCCGGTCCGATCACCGCGCGGCGTTCGCGCTCCAGCCGGCCCAGCACCATGTAGGTCAGGCGCCGCAGCCGCACGGCGTCGGACGCGACGCCAGGCTCCTTGAGAAAGCGCGAGAGATCGATCGGCTCACCCAGCTTGAGCTCGACGTGGTTGAAGTTGTGCAGCAGCTGCGCGAACGTGCGCGCCGGGCTGGGCCACTCGCGTGACCCCAGGATGAAATCGAGCGGCTCCGTGCCGCGCGTGTTCGGAAACTTGGTCCACACGAACACCTGCGGCACCACGAAAATCGGGCGCTCGCGCTTGCGCTGCAGCTCGAACAGCGTCTTGACCAGCTCGTCGCCTTCCTTGAGGCCGCGTCCGCCCGAGGCGCCGGTCGCGACGTCGATCACGCCAGGCGGGCGCTTCAGGAACAGCGCCGCCGAGCCGCCGCGCTCGAGCGCGTCCTCCAGCTCGACCGAGGGGGCTTCGTTCCTGCTGGGCAGAATGGCGTTGAGCCAGCCCTTGCCCATGGGATTGAGGATCCACAGCCCCAGGTCGTTGACGAAGCGCACCTGCGGCAAGCGGTAGCGCTTGGTCAGGTAGTCGAGCGCGAAGAAGTCGACGAAGTTGAGGCTGCGCAGCACGTACACGACCGAGCCCCGCTCCGACAGCGCCTGCACCTCGCGCACCCAGGCTTCATCGACCTGGATCTTGTCGAAGAAGCGTTGGTACAGCGCGCGCAGAATGGGATTGGGCGCGTAGGTCTGGGTCAGCTCTCGATCGGCGGTCATGGGGCGGGCGTAGGGGGAGGCGGCCGATCATACCCAAGCTCGCAGGCGGCGCCGCGAATGTTGATCCGGCCCGCGTCCCCGGCTACCGAGGGCTCGGATGTCGATCGTTTTCCCGAGGCCGGGCGCTTTCGCTGGATTCTGCCTGCTCGCGCTCTTGCCAGGTGGTTGCAAGCGCAGCCCGCCGCCAGGCCAGGCGCAGGCGAGCGCTCCGGCCGGCTCGGCCGCGCTCCCGAGCCCGGAGCCGGCCAGCCAGTGCCGGCGCCTCGGCGGTTTCGGCCTGACGCTCGATGCCGGCGCCTCGGCGCCGGAGCCGAAGCGCGGCGAGACGCCGCCGGGCGACGCTGATGACGAGCACGACGACGCGCTGTTGCCCTTTGGCGTCGACCTGGGGATTGCGCTGGCGACGCCGTCCGGCTTCGCGGTCGCGGGTATCCGTGGGGCCGGCCAGGCGTTCGTGG
>DATDEV010000806.1:0-3765 GCA_036522995.1 Polyangiaceae bacterium | reverse complement strand
TGAGCCCTCCCGCTCTGAGCCGTTGGATTTGCGACCAGGAGATGTGTAGCCATCGGCTGAAGTATCGCAGCGAAACCAGCACGAGCCCCCTCCACGAAGCAATGGGAAGCCGGCGCCCCATCCGAATCGCCCGACCCAGGTAAGAGCAGCGGCAGAATGCCCCAGCAGGTGGCTTCTTCCGCACGCTGCGCGATAAGTCGAGCCGTCACGACGAGCGACCCTTTGTGCCGCACTGCGCGGCGGCGGTTGCGGCGTATCGGTGGTGACCTACGAGCGTGGTTGCTGGCACGGAGCCAGTCGACGATAACTGCGCGTTATGTCAACGCCTGTGGCGCACGCAGCAAGCGCGCGGATGCCGCCAGTCGGGGTATGAGTCTTGCGAGGTACGCGGCATGAGAAAATCTCTTGGCCTGTGTGCGCTCGGTCTCTGGCTGGCCGTCGGCTGTTCGAGCGACGCCGAACCGGAGCAAACGCGCGAGAGTTTCTGCCGCGAGTGGGCAGCCCAAGCGTGCTCGGCCGAGGCGGTGTCCGCGTGCCAAGCAGAGTCGGCCGAAGCGTGCCGCCTCACGCAGCAAGCCGCCTGTCAAGACCTGGTTCCGGACGGATTCGTGGCTGAGAACGCCGATGCTTGCTTGGCGGCCGTGGGCACCGCCTACCAAGACGCGGACCTGGATGGCACGGAGCTGGCGACCGTTCTGCGGCTCGGCCCACCCTGTGATCGCCTCTTCCGAGGCGGGCACGACAGCGGTGACAGCTGCAAGGTCACATCGGAATGCGATGCCGCGTCCGGGTTCGTTTGTGTGATCAAGGGCTCGGCGACCGAAGGCACGTGTCAAAAGCCGCGAGTCGTGGAGCCCGGCCTTGCCTGCGACGCGCTTCCAGAAACCTGTACCGAAGGCTTTTACTGCAACGGTGAGAATTGTGTCGCCGGCGAAGACACCGGCAGCCCGTGCTCCACACAACACGAGTGCGGCAGCGAGGGCTACTGCGCGGCCGATGGCACCTGCGCCGAGCGCTTCGCTGTCCGCGCCGACTGCACGGCTGACTACGAGTGCCTGAGCGGTCTCTGCTACTCGTTCGATGCAGAACGCATCTGCGTAGACGCGATTCGGCTCAGCCCGAGCGAGCCGCTGTGTGATGCACTGCACTAGTGCCACTTGCGAGATCAGATTACGCTGGTCAAGGCCGAGAACTCGGCTTCGATCGGGCGCGTGGTGGAGAATCGGCGAAATTGTTCCAGCCCTCTGGCGCGATGCCGATCGGGGCCTTGTCGAACAATACGGATTGGAAAGCTCGATAGTGAGCGGCCGAGCGTGACTTAATGCCACCCTGGCGGTGTGCGACACGTTCGCACCGTGCATGCTAGCGCTTGAGGATGGTTCGTCGCGACGTCAGCGCTGGCTTGCTGTTGGTCGCGCTCAGCAGCGGCTGCGCCCCGAGCGAGCGCTCGGTGAGCCCTAAGGTGCAAGCGCGGAGCTCTGAGGAAGCGAGCCAGCCCGAGAAGCCGTTCATCGAGTTGATGGTGCCGGGGCATGAGGCGGCAGTGGTGTCAGTGCCGCGAAGTGAGGCGCGGCGGCGCCCGCTGTTGGTGGCGGCGCATGGCGCTTGGGATCGCCCCGAGCCCCATTGCGCTTTGTGGCGCCGTGTAGTGGCAGACCGGGCATTCGTCCTGTGTCCGCGCGGCATTCGGACGAACCGCCATGCGCCGCACTCGCACGCCGCTTACTACTACCCCGATCATTTCGCGTTGGCGCGCGAAGTGCTGGCCGCGATGGATGCGCTGGTAGCGCGCTACCAGAACCGAGTCGACGCGAGTCGCGCGGTGTGGGCCGGATTCTCGCAAGGGGCCATCCACGGGGCGCTGCTGGTGACTCTTCACCCGGAGAAGTTTCCGCGCGCCGTCCTCATCGAGGGCGGAAACGGCTTCTTCAACGAGTGGTCACCCTATTCGGCGCGCAAGTACGCGCGAGCTGGCGAGCGGGTGCTATTCGGTTGCGGTTCGGTCCATTGCGTCCGAACCGCCGAGCGCTGCGCCGGCTACCTCGAGCCCCGGGGCGTGGCGGCGCGCATCACCCATGCCGAGGGCGCCGGTCACAGCTACGGGCCTGCGATGGAGACGAGGCTGAGTGAGAACCTGGAATGGGTCGTTGCCGGCGACGCGAGATGGTCGCCGGACCCATGAGTCACTCCGCGCCGCACGCGGCGTGCTAGTGCAAGCGCATGACCAGGCCGCGGCGCGTGCTACTGACGGGAGCGACCGGCTTCGTGGGCAAGCGTGTTTATCCCGCGTTGGTGCAGGCGGGTTGGCAGGTCCGTTCTGGCAGTCGCGACGCCGAACAGCACGCCCGCGAGGAGGCGGGGCGAGAGTGGGTCAGGTTCGATACCGAAGACGCGGGCAGTGTGACGGCAGCGGTCGCGGGTGTCGACGCGGTCATCTACCTGGTGCACTCGATGGGCCAGGCCGGCGATTTCGAGCAGAAAGAGCACGCTGCGGCAGAAGCGCTCGCGCGCGCCGCGGAGCACGCGGGGGTGAAGCGGCTGGTGTACTTGGGCGGCGTCGCACCGGCCGGGACGGCCAGCAAGCATTTGAGAAGCCGGCTGGCGACGGGCGAGGTGCTGCGCGCGAGCCAGGTTCCGACAATCGAGCTGCGCGCAGGCATGATTATCGGAGCAGGCGGGGTGAGTTGGCGCATGGTGCGCGATCTGGCTGCGCGCCTGCCTTTCATGGTGTTGCCCAGCTGGCTGCAGAATCGCTCGCAGCCCATCGCTATCGATGACGTGATCGCGGCCCTGGTGCGCGCTGTCGCGCTCGAGCCCGAGGTGCGCGGCGTATTCGACCTGCCCGGGCCCGAGACCCTCAGCGGTGAGGACATTCTCCGGCGCATCGCGCGGCTCATAGGGGTGAGACCCTACGCGGTGCGGGTGCCGGTGCTCACGCCGCGCCTGTCGAGCTACTGGCTCAAGCTCATTACGGGCGCAGATTTTCACGTAGCGCAAGAGCTGGTCGAGGGCCTCACCAGTGACCTGGTCGCGCGGAATCGGCAGTTCTGGCAGCACCTACCCGACTACGTTCCGACATCGTTCGACGCCGCGGCGCAAAAGGCCATGGCTGAAGAGGAGCCGGGGCTGAGCGCCGGCACTCGCTTGCTCGAATGGTCGCTGCAGCACCTGGCGCGCCGCGCGTAGCGGCTCCCTCCCTTTCGATTGCGCGAGCCTACTATTCGTTCGGCAATCGTTCCAATGCCGACCCCAGCAACGCGCGCGCCTCTCCCAACGCGTAATTCTGAATCAGCTTCTCGAAGGCGGACCACTGCGGCTCCGGCAGAATGACGCGCAGGGGCGCTCGGTTCGCTTCGACGAAGTCCCCACATCCCGCATCGGACTCTGACAGGAGCTGCATCAGCTGTCCGGCCGCCATTCGAACCTTGGCGGGATCGACCGGCTCGGACGCCGCGGAAACTTCGACCTCTGCCGTCGGAGCCGGAAGGCCGCTCCGCAACGCGGCCACCAGCGGATCGAGCACTTGTATAGCCCGTTGTCTGGCCGTCTCCACGTCGCCGGCCGCGGCGCCTTCCCGGATCATGGTTTCGAGTGTGCCGGCCGCCGCCTGAACGGCCGGGGCTCCGATACTGCCCGCCACTCCTTTCAACGTATGCGCCAGCCGCTCGGCGACGGAAGTCTCGCCCTTGGCCACCGCCGCCGCGATCAGTTCCAGCGCCGAGCCCTGCTGCTCCACGAACTGCCGGAGCAGCTTTACGTAGAGCT
>DATDEV010000805.1:0-3735 GCA_036522995.1 Polyangiaceae bacterium | reverse complement strand
CAACCGCCGCAGCGCCTTGGGCGCCGTCGGCGCGATCGGCAAATTGCGCGGCCGCGGCCGCTTCAGCTCCGCCTCCCGCTGCTCGGGACTCAGCACGTCGGGTCCCTTGGCCATGAGCTGGATTGTTACAGGGGGAGACGCACCTTTCAACGTCCTTTCTGCTTCATCGCGGCCCGCGCGCTCCGGGTCCGCGCTTTGTACGCTTGCGTCACCGAGCTGCGCAGCCGCGCATCCACGCGGGTGCGCTGGTAGAATGCCTCGCGCTCGAGCTTTTGCGCATGCTCGAGGCGCGATGCCGCGAGCGTGCCGGCCTCGATGGCTGCCCGAACGGCGCAGCCAGGCTCGGCCGCATGCTGACAATCGCGAAAATGGCAACCTTCGGCCAACGCTTCGATGTCCGCGAAGCCGCTCGCGTTCTCCAGCTCGTCGTCGGCGTCTGCCCAAAGCGCTAGCTCGCGCATCCCGGGCGTGTCGATCAGCAAGCCCCCGCTCTGTAGCTTCAGCAGTTGCCGCTCGGTCGTGGTGTGGCGCCCGCGCGTATCGTCGCTGCGTTCAGCGCCCACTTTCATGCGCTCCGAGCCCAAGAGCACGTTGACCAGCGACGATTTGCCGACGCCCGACGAACCCAGCAGCACCGCCGTGCTTCCGGGCGCAAGCTCCGCGACCAGCTCCTCCAGGCCCTGCCCGCTCTCCGCGCTGACCAGCAGCGTGCGCGCCTGCGGCAACTCTTGCCTGAGCTCGCTCAAGCGCTCCTCCGCAAATTCGCTCGAAACCAGATCAGCCTTGTTCACCAGCACCAGGGCCGGCACACGGCCCTGCTCGGCAGTGCGCAGGTAGCGCTCGATGCGCCGGGCATTCAGCGCACGGCGCTGCGCGTGCACACTCTGCTCCTCGCCCGTCAGCGCCGCCACGACGCAGCACAGGTCGACGTTGGCAGCCAGCGTTTGCGGACGCGAGCTCCCGCCCACATCAGCGCGCCGCAGCACGCTCTGCCGCTCGAGCAGCTGCAGAATGCGCCCCACCGGATCGGCGGGCTCGACGACCACCCAGTCGCCGACCGCCGGCCGCTCGGCATCGGCCAAGCGATGCTCGAGCCGACCACTCAGCGAAGCGCGCAAGGCGCCCCGCTCGGACAAAACTTCGTACTCACCGCGCCTTTCGCTCGCAATGCGCGCGACGACGCCCTGCTGCGCATCATCGAGCGCGTGCAGCTGCTGCAGAAAAAACGGCGTGAAACCCAGCTCGACGAGCGAGCTGGAAAGTGACCAAATCATGGGTAAACCCCTGAAGGAGAAAACGTTGCGCAAACCAACCGCGACGGAAGCGCCTCACAGGGGGCGCATTCCGCGAAGCCTCAGCGCGCAGCGTGGCGCGTCGCCGAGGTGGCGTTAGCAGCGTCCGCAAAAGGAGCGGACAGATTCATAGACTTGGTCAGTCATGCAAAGGCTCCTTTCTGCGTCAGTGGGTCCCCAACCGGGAACGAGCCAATGCTGTCACGACCGCAGGCGCGGTGCAATGTGACATTTTCCATTGTCACTCTCCTCGCGACCACCCAATCGAGCCCCCCGCTCGCGCACCCCCCGCTCGCGCACCCCCCCGCTCGCGCACCCCGCTCGCGCACCCCTTCGCGATCACCCCACTCGTAGCGACCCCGCTCGAGACGGTCACCCTCTTGGAGCGTGCTGGCAACGTCGAGCGGCCCGCGACGCGCAGGAGCCGCGCTACCCCGGCTCCTGGCGCTGATGCGCGGAAAAAGAGTCGTGCCTGGTCGAGCGGCGCTTCTGCTGGATGACGCTGCGCCCGAAGTCCGCTTCAGCGGCAAGCGCATTATGAGCCGTGCAGCGTAGCGCCAGGTTGGAAGCAACGTGCTCACCCCCCTGAGCGAAAGGCTTTAGGTGGTGCAGCTCCAAATAGCGCGTCTCGCCGCAGCGCTGCCCACGCTCGTCGACATAGCTGAAGCGGTTTCCGCTGTTGTTCGGCCAGGTGGAGCAGGAGTTGCGCGAAGAGCCTGTTCGAGGCACCGACGAGCCGGCGCGTGCTGGTCAGCAGCTCGTCGTCGCCCAGATGACTCAGGCTCTGCTCGCCACCGGGAACGAGCCTGACGATCGTTTCATGACCCTGGGTGCTTGCGTGCATGACTCACGCTACACCCATGATTTTCGACTGCTCAGCGCGCGCCCTCACGCGCGATCGATAGCCGCGACACGTTTCGAGCCGTCTCGCTCGCGATTGGCGTTCCACAGGGCTTGTAGGCGCTTCTGAAGCGCGATCTTTCATCAAGCTGCGCCGCGTGCGCGCCGGCGCGCGGAAAACGTGTCAACAACTTAACAGCTCAACGCTGAAAAAAGGCGTCGGCGGGGATGGCGAAGTTGAGCGACTGGTTCAGGTGCTCCCGGCCGACGAGCACGAGTGTCGTGATGCCGACCAGGTTGCCGTGCGCGTCGAACAAGCCACCGCCGGAGGACCCAGGCGAAATCGGCGCCGTGGTTTGCACGTAGTTGCGGCCTTGCTCGGTGCGCCGACCCGAGATGATGCCGTTCGACAGCGTTAGCTCGAGCCCGACGGGCGAGCCGAGCGTGTAGGCCGCTTCACCCACCTCCAGACTGTCGTAGCTGCGAACCCCGGCGACGGGCTGCAGCTTCAAATCGGTGCCGGTGACGACGCAGCGGTCGGTTGCGGGGTCGGCGCTCACCAGCTTGCCCGCCCAGGTCTTCTTGCCCTGCCTGAGCACCAGCTTGAGCGCGCCCTTCACGACGTGACAATTGGTCAGAAGCTCCGTTTGCCCGATGGCGACGGCAGAGCCTTGGGACTTGCCTTGCTCGCGCGTGGCCTCCAGCTGAAATACCGACACGCTGAGCTTCTTGAATAGCGCGCGCGCATCGAGCGCCGGCCCGTCGACGCTTTTTGGTAACGGGCTGACGGCCGTCCACGCGGCCCAGCCGCCGCTCGGCGGCAGCATGCCCCCGCTCGAGTCGCCGCGCGGCGGGGCCTTCCACGCTACCTCCTCGTGGAAGCGATCGATGAACTGGCGTACTCGTTGCACTTGCTCGGGGCTGAGCGCCCAGCGTTCGTCGCAGGCACGCAAAGCAATCTTCTCGGCCGTGGCGAGCTCGGCGATCAAGTCGGGGTCGAACTGCACACGCTGCGCCAGCTCGTTGCCCTTACGGGTAGCCGTGGACTTGGGCGTCGCGATGACTTGCCCATTGAGCATCCAATCCAAATTGCACTGGTCGTCCTCGGTCGAGCGCTCGAAGCGCACCAGTTTGAGCTGCACGATATCGGGGCGCTTCGCGGGCGTCGCGGTCAGGCGCAGCACCGCGCGCGCCAGCACCAGCTCCAGCACCAGCATGGCGTCGTCGCCCGTGTTTTCGACCCGCACCTCGGGCTGGCTTGGCGTGGGTCGCGGCGCCTTCGGTCGCAAGTCGCCGTCGCCCTCAGCGGACGAACGGGCGCTGCCGCTGCTGTCGGCGGTTTGAATGCTGCAAACGCCGTTGTAGCACTGATACGTTGCTTCGTGCCCACAGCCGGTTATGCGAACGCGGCCCGCCGCGTCGCTCCATCTCGAGGTCACGGGCGACTCGCACTTGAAGTCGGTGGCAAACGCCGCTTCGGCGGTACTGCCTACCGTGCAGCCACCGCCAAGCAGCAGGCCCAGCAGCGCCGTCCCCACCACGCTCACCCTCAGACTCAAGCTCGACCCCGAAGTTTCCATACCTTTTACGGCCAGCAGAGCAT
>DATDEV010000804.1:0-15866 GCA_036522995.1 Polyangiaceae bacterium | reverse complement strand
CCGGCTGCGGGCGCGATCGATGAAGTGGCGCACGCCCAGCCCGCGCTGCTCGACGACGAGCGCCAGCGCGCCGCCGCTCGCCAGCACGCCGCTGCGCGCGGCGCCGGGCCGCGGATCTGGCGCGCCGAAATTGCGGAACAGCTGCGTGGGAGCCAGGTCCGCCACCCCGCTTATCTGGTCGCCGCGCGCGAGCTCGCTCGGCCCGCCTTCGGCATAGAGGCGCGCCCGAAACGCGGTCAGTCGGCGGCCCTCACAGTCGGCCGAGCTCACCTCGGCCACGAAGGAGAGCGTGCCGTTCAGCTTTACCGGTGAGGCGGCTACGCGCGCCGCAAATGCGCAGCGCCGCGGCCCGCCCAGCGCGTCGCGCAGCTCGAAGCGCCGCTCGTCATAGGCGTGCAGCGCCCACCAGGCCCGCAAGGCACCGACCCCGAACAGGGCCGCGCAATACAGGGCGCGGCGCGGGCCCAAAGCCCTGCGCACCAGCACCAGTGCTGCGCAGAACCCCAGCACGGCCGCGAGGGGGGCCAGCGGCAGCGTGGTGCCCGCGACCAGCGACAGCGCCGCTGCCAGCAGTGCATCGACCCCCATGCGACGACGGCAATGCACGCCGCAGGCCAAATGCAGCGACGCCGCGAACGGCTGTCACTCACTCGCGGCGTCTGGCCAAGGCGTGGCGGCCGGCGGCCGGCGCCACGCTTCCTTCGCGATCTTCAGGTCACATGCAGACGGGGCCGCAATCCACGGCCGTGGCGCCCGCGCACTGGCAGGTCAGGCACGTCGTCGCGCACTGGCAACCGCCCGCAGGGCTACACGGGTTCGGGGGCGGCGGGTTGCCGCCGCCGTTGCCGTTGCCGCTCGAATCGACATCGACGTCGAGATCGAGCTCATCGAAGCAGTCCTCGGCCCGTTCGGAAGCGGGTCCGCACTGCGTGTCGTCGATGTCGATGGCGCCGGAGCCTTCGCTGTCGCAGAGGCTCGGTAGTCTCAGCGCACAGCTCCAAACATCCACGACTTCGTTCTCGCATTGCGACAGCGCTGCGGAGAGCTCGTTGGAGAAGTTGCAATTCGATTCGCACAGGCTGCCCATGCCGCCTTCGCAAGCGCTCAAGCGTCCGCAGAGTTGCTGACACAGCGCCACGAGCTGGCCGCCATTGCTGGGCGCGGAACCGTCGTCGGTCCCAGGAGCATCGTCGGCGCTCGCTGGCGGAGCATCCGCGTTGTACGGAGGGCTATCGCCGTTGCGCGGCGGGCGATCTTCGTTCACGGGGGCGGAGTCGTCCACGTCCACGTCGGTGGCGCTGCCGGGCCCGCTGCCACAAGCCGGCAAAGCCGACAAACCCAATACCGTACAAGCCACTGCAAAAAGCTGTCGATAAGCCACGCGGAGCCTCCTCGGGAGCGGCGGCGTCGCTGATAGCGTCACGCCCACCAAAAAAAGACTAGATGAATTGCGGCGCAGCGCAAGCCTACGCCGGTCGCGCTGAAGCCACTTCTGGGCTTCAGCCGCGACGACGTTTTGGGCTCAGAAGTAGTACAGGGCCGCGACGTTGCTCGTGAAAATGTTCCACGGGTTGTCGCCGACGGTGGTGGCAACGCTGAACGAGCTCGTGCTGAAGTCGCCCGGATCGGTGCTCGTCGAGTCGATGTTCATGCGCACACCGACGCTGCCCTGCAGCGAGAGCTGAGGCACGTCGATGAAGCCGAAATGAATTTCGGCGCCAGCGCGCGCGCCGATGTCGAAGTGGAAAGCGCTCTCGCTCACGTCCATTTCGCCCGACGAGCCCGCCATGCCGACGTTGAGCTCGGGCACGATCTGGAAGCTGAAGTGGCCGGCGGACGCGAGCGACAGCGGCACGCCGCCGTGCAGCATGAAGGCGTGCCAACCCGGGTTGTCCGCGCTCACGCCCATGGCGCTGGCGGAGCCGCTGGTCAGGCCGAAGCCCACACCTGCGTCGATGCCAACCATATCGCTCAGCCAGTAGCGGATGCCGATCACGGGGGTATCGATGGTGACAGCGCCCCCGACGGTGGCGTCCAGAGCGATGGCGTTGCGGCCGAGGTAGCCGATCGCCAGGCGACCCACCACCGAGTCGTGATCGGACGTGCCGGCAACGGCTGCCGCTTGGGGCGCTGCTCCTGGCAGGGCCATGCCGACCTGGGCCGAGCCGCTCGTTTCGGCGGACGCCGCCGGAGCTGCCTCGGGCGCAGGCGCCGGGGCGGGTTCCGGAGGCGAGGCGGGGGCTGGCGCGGCCGGCGCGGCGTCAGCGGTTTGAGCGAAAGCACTGCTGCTGAGCAGCAATCCGGCGAGGCCGGCAACACAGCCAACGATTCTGAGCTTACCGTCGTTCATCAAATCCTCCGAAAGGCAGACTTCAAGCGCCAGCCAACCCACAAGGCGGCTAGCCTCGAGGGCGACCGGATTCCCAATACGCAGCTGTCATGCTCCTCTGCCTAGCGTCATTCGTGCAAGATTGCGGCTATCTGGCAGGCTAGACCGACCCTTCGGCCGTGAAAAAAACCCGCGCAGACATTCGACTTATGGAGCTTGGGCTCGTCGACAGCCGAACCCGGGCTCAGGCGCGCATTCTGGCCGGCCAGGTCTTCCTCGGCTCACAGCGCATCGATAAGGCGGGTGAGCAGGTGGCGATCGACGCAGTGCTCCGGGTCACCGAGCTCGAGCGCTATTGCTCGCGCGGTGGCGGCAAGCTGGAAGGCGCGCTCGTCGATCTCGCGCTGGATGTCGGCGGGCTCGTGGCGGCGGATGTGGGTGCCTCGACCGGAGGCTTCACCGATTGCCTGCTGCAGCATGGCGCAGCGCGCGTTTACGCGGTGGACGTCGGTCATGGCCAGCTCGCCGAGAAGCTGCGACAGGACCCGCGGGTCGTGGTCATGGATCGAACCAACGCCCGGCACCTCACCCCGAGCAGCTTTCCCGAAGCGATCGAGCTGGTCGTCGTCGACGCCTCGTTCATCAGTCTCGACAAGCTGCTGCCGGCGATTGCAGGCTTCGTAGCGGCCGGCGGACGGCTGCTGTCCCTGATCAAGCCGCAGTTCGAGGTCGGGCGCGAAGAGGCGACGCGCAGTCGCGGGGTGATCACCGACCAGGCCGTCCGCGCGCGCGCCGTGCAGGCGGCGCTCGACGCTGTCGCCGCCGCGGGCTTCGAGCTGCTTGGCGACTGCCCCTGCCGCGTCCCCGGCCCCAAAGGCAACGTGGAACACTTCGTCCTCGCCCGCCGCCTCTAGGTCGACACCGGCGGCGCGGCTGGCGGCAGCGGTGGGACTCACCGTTTTTGGGGCTGGGGCCCCAAAAACACACGCGACTAGAACGCCAGGACCCAAATGTCGTAGAGCGTGTGCGTCCACACCACCGGTGCAAAGCCGCGAAATACGTAAATCAGAGTGAATACCAGGCCGCACACCCAGCGGAACAGGAAGGAGCGCAGCTCGAAGGGCTCGCCGAACTGTCCCAGGTAGTGCCAACCACTGAACACCGCGGCCGCTGCCACCGCCCAGCCCAGGCTGGCTAGCAGCCGCTGACTCGGGACGGCCTCGGGCATCATGGCCAGAAGCAGCCGGCGCCCCATGCCATAGAGACCCACCCGAAAGGCGATCTCTTCGTAGAGCCCGGCGCCGATCGACAGCACCAGCGCAGTAAAGAAGCCCATCGACGGGGCGCCCTCCACCGCGCCCGCCAGGTGCACCTTGCCCACGACGTAGCTCGCCACGAGCCGCATCGCGATCGCGTACAGGATGCCCTCGATCGCCACGAGCGCGAAGCGCTGCCAATGCAGCGTTTTGCCGCGGCCCAAGACCAGCAAAACACCGGTAAAAACCAGCCCGATCGCCAGCGTGAGGCCCGAGTAGGCCGGCAGGCTCGAGCTGGCGAGCGCCTTGAGCTCGCGCGTCACGACGTCGGCGGCGTTCTGCACGTCGAGCCACACCACGCCCAGGTGGTAAATCACGAACAGCGGCAGCGTGAGCGCCAAATCCGCGAGCGGCCCACTGCCTTCTCGCAGGTAGCGCTCGGTCTCGGCCTGTGTCGCACCTTGGCTCACTAGCTCTTCCCTTGCGCTCGCTCTGTCCGCCGCGTCAAGGAATTGGCCTACAATCGCCGTTGTTGTGTTGGGGCTGGGGGCCCGAGCGACCACGAGACAGCGTAGGGCTCGGCGCCTTTTGTGAGGCCGCGCGCTTGCCGAAAGCGGATGGAGCGGTGATGCTTGAGCTAGTGCCGCGAGCGTCGTTTCGCTCACTCGGCGCTCACGCAGCAGCAGCGTGCCTCTCACCAACATGAGTCCCAAAGCCGCCGCAGACGCCCCGAGTCCGAGCAGCCTGCTCTCGCCATTCTCCAAGGTGATCGCCGCTCGCTACTATGACGGCCCGACGGAGGGCTTTCTCGGGCACCGCGACTGGCTGCAAGCCTGCGTCTTCCAGATGGTCGACTGGGATCGCGAGACTGACGTACGGGTCTATGAAATCGCCCGCGTCGAGGACCTCGCCTTCGAGAGCGTGGTCGAGGAGCTATTTCGAGAGCGTCGACCCACCTGGCCCGTTTGGGTGCTGCCGACGAGCGCTCGAACGCGCGGTGAAGAGCTGGTGGACGAGTGCTTTGCGCGTGCGCGTCCGGTGGCCACCGTGACGACGCGCGATCTGCTCGGTGAAATTGCGCACTGGGAGCCAGCCGACGACGCCCCGCTGTCGAGCGCGCTCACACCGCTCGCCCGACGCCGCGACGTGGGCTGAGCCAGCTAGCCTGGCTTCAGCCGGTACACGACCCACATCACCAGTACGAGCCACATCAGCACGATGCCGACGAACGGGCCGTCGCGTAGCATCTCCTGAGTGGGACTCTCGGACTTGGGCCGAGTCTTCACCAGCTGCAAGAAGCGCCCGACCCCGAGCAGCACGAAGACCGCGCTCGGCCACAGATTTCCGCTGCGGAAAAAGGCCTGTGTGCGCGGATCGAGCGTGTAGATCAGGTAGGTGCCCACCGTGGCGATGCCAGTCAAGGCCAGCGCCAGATCGAGACCACGCTCGCTGTATTGCTCGAGCGCGGCACGCTGCAGCGACGCCTTGCCACCGGCTGCCGACAGCTCGTGCCGGCGCTTGCCGAAGCCCAGGAACAACGCCAGCAGCGCCGTGCAGAGCAGCAGGTAATTGGAGACCGGTGTGTGGGTCGCGTAGCCGCCCCCCATCACGCGCAGCACGAACCCAGCAGCGATGAAGCCGACGTCCAGGTAGGCGACGTGCTTGAGCTTGAAGCTATAGGCCACGTTCTGCGCCAAATAGACGGCAGCCACCAGCGCGAAAGCCGGCTCGCTCGAGTAAGCCCAGCTCAGCGCACCGACCACGAGCACGGCGGCCAGCGCGCGCGCGATCGGCACTGGTACGCGACCGGAAGCGATCGGCCGATGGCGCTTGAGCGGATGACGCCTATCGGCCTCGATGTCCGCCAGATCGTTCATCGTGTACACGGCGCCGGCCAGCAAACAGAAGACCAGGAAGGCCGCGGTCGCTTGCTTGAGCAGGGTGACGTCGAAGATCTCCTTGGCGAACACCAGCGGTGCCACCACGAACACGTTCTTCACCCATTGGTGCGGACGGATGGTGCGCACCACGCCCCCCAAGCGCCACAGCAGACCCGAGCCTTCGGGCGGCACCGGGGGCGCACTGCTCGGCGGCACGCGCGACGCCGACGGCTTGAAATTGTCACTCTGCTCCGAGTCGGGTTCGGCGGAGCCAGTCGTGCTGCGGACGCGGTCGGGTTCGGCCATCGAGCGCGCGGACAATAGCCCTTTGCGCCGGCAGGACAACCCCGGGCAAGCGGGCTACCCGGCCTGGCGCCGTTGTCCGAGCCATCGGCTATTGTTCGAGCGATGCCACCGCCCGAGTTCGAGCGTCACCGTAAACTGGTCGAAGCCCTACAGGCCCACGATCATCGCTATTACGTGCTCGACGACCCCCAGATTTCCGACCGTGACTACGACGCGCTGTATGCCGAGCTGCGCGAGCTGGAGCGTCGCCAGCCCCAGCTGGCCAGCGCGGATTCGCCGACCCAGCGGGTGGGCGGGGCCCTGCGCAGTGATTTGCGCAGCGTGCCGCACGTGGCGCCCATGATGTCGCTCGACAACACCTACGGCCAGGAAGAGCTCGGCGAGTTCATTCGTCGCGTGCGCCAGGGGCTACCCGCCGCGGCGCAGCCCTCGTTTTGCGTCGAGCCCAAGCTGGACGGTGGCAGCATCGAGGTGCTGTATCGGGACGGCAAGCTCGTTCAGGGTTCCACGCGGGGCGATGGGCAGAGCGGCGAAGACATCACCGAGAACCTGCGCACGATTCGCTCGCTGCCGCTCAGCATCCCGTATACCAAGAACCTCACTCTGCGCGGTGAGGTCGTGATCTACCGACGCGACCTGGCGCGCGTGAACCAGGCGCGTGTCAGCGCCGGCGAAGCACCCTTCGCCAACCCGCGCAACGCGGCCTCCGGCAGCTTGCGCATGCTGGACCCACGCGTCGTCGCCGAGCGACCACTGCGAGTGCTTGCCTGGCAGGTGGTGGAGGGAAGCGAGCTTTCGCCGACCCACTCGGGCTCGCTCGACGCGCTGGCGAAGCTGGGCCTGCCGACGCACCGCCTGCACCGGGTGTGTCACTCGCTGGAGGAAGTGTGGGCAGCCATCGACGCGATCGACGCCGCCCGCAAAGACTACCCGTACGAAACCGACGGCGCGGTGATCAAAGTCGACGCCTTCGCGGAGCAAGCCATCCTGGGCGCAACCGCCAAGTTTCCCCGCTGGGCGATTGCCTACAAATTCGGCGCCGAACGCGCGGCCACGACGGTGCTGGGCATCAGCGTGCAGGTCGGCCGCACCGGCACGCTCACGCCCGTCGCCAACCTGGAGCCGGTGCAGCTGGCCGGCACCACCGTGAGTCGAGCGTCGCTGCACAACGCCGACATCGTCGCCGAGCTCGGCCTGCGCGTGGGGGACCGCGTCGTGATCGAAAAAGCAGGTGAGATCATCCCGCAGGTGGTGTCGGTGGACCACGCGGCGCGCGTCAGCGAGGTGGCTCCGTTCGCGATGCCCGAGCGCTGTCCGTGCTGCGACACGCCCGTGCGTCGCGACGAGGGCCAGGTCGCCGTCTATTGCCCCAACCCGCGCTGCCCCGACCGGATGAAGGGCGCGCTGCTGCACTACTCGCGCCGCTTTGCCATGGACATCGACAACCTGGGTGAGGTGCTGATCGGGCAGCTGGTGGACGGCAAGCTGGTGAGTGACGTCGCTGATCTGTACGACCTCGACGTGCCGCGCGTGGAGGCGCTCGAGCGCATGGCCAAAAAGAGCGCCGAGAACGTGGTCAGCTCGATCCAGGCTTCGCGCGAGCAACCGCTGGAGCGCCTGATCACCGGTCTGGGCATCGATCACATCGGCCAAGTCGCCGCCAAGCAACTGGCGGAAGCTGCGCGCAGCCTGCAGCAGCTGCTGGCCTGGGACCAGGAGACCGCGCTGGCACGCTTGTCTGCGATCGCCGGCTTCGGCCCCAAAATGGCCGAGAGCGTGGTGGCGTACGTCTTTTCTCCCGAGTCACGAGCGCTGCTCGAGAAGCTGCTGGCACACGGCGTCTCGCGCGAGCAAGCAGTGCTGACGTCTAAGACCGAGGGCCCGCTCTTGGGGCAGAGCTTTTGCGTCACGGGCGTGCTGTCCAAGAAGCGCGAGGACGTGCATCGCGAGATCCGCGACGCCGGCGGCGAGGTGCACGACAAGGTTCGAAAAGGCACCACCTACTTGCTGGCGGGCGAGAAAGTCGGCAAGGCCAAGCTGGATGGAGCGCGCAAGTTCGGTGCTCGGGTGATCAGCGAAGCCGAGCTCGCGGCGCTGATCCGCGGCGAGCCGGCGGGCGGCGGCTGAGCATGAAGCGCCTGGCGCGCGTCTACGCGCACCCGCTGGGGCGGCTCGCGCTCGGTCTGGCCGGCCTTGGTCTGGGCGCGCTGCTGGTGGCGCGCTTTGCGCTCGAGCGACGCCTCCCGCCCGAGCGCTGTCCTGTCGGCATGCTCGCGCTCGGCCCGCGCTGCTGCGGAGCGGGTCAAACGCTGGTGGCTGGCGACTGCACTGGCCGCGCCCAGAGCTGCTCCTCGGCGCAAGAGCTGGACGCCAAAGGCCAATGCGTGGCGCGCTCCGGCGTGGTGAGCTTCACGGCCGGAGAGCTTCAGATTGGCGCGGCCGACTGGGAGGGCGCCACGGGCGCCGAGCGCTTCCCTCGCACTCACGTGGACGCCTTTCAGCTCGACCGGAGCGAGGTCACGCTGGAGCGCTGGCTCCGCTGCAGCGCTTGCCCGCCGCGCGCCGGCGAGCCTGGCCTGCCGCTCAGCGACGTGACCCCTGCCGAGGCAGAAGTGTTTTGCCAGAGTCAGGCGGGGCGGCTTCCTACCGCCGCCGAATGGGTGTGGGCTGCGGCCGGCGGCAGCGCGCGACGCTACGCCTGGGGCAACAGCGGCCTAGTGTGCCGGCGTGCCGCCTTTGGGCTCGAGCATGGACCCTGCGCCGACGGCGGGCGGCCCGAGCTCGCAGGCTCGCGCCCCGACGGCGCGTCGCCCGAGGGCGTGCTCGATCTGAGCGGCAACGTCGCCGAGTGGACGCGCGAGAGGGCGGGCGGCTACGCGGCGCGCGGTGGCTCCTACCGCTCGACCGCCGCCGCCGATCTCAAAGCCTGGGCTGCCGTCGCTCCCGCAGAAAAAGCTCTCCACATCGGCTTCCGATGCGCGTATCCAGCTGGGCCATGACGGCTGCAGTCCTGTGCATCGGAACCGAGCTCACTCGCGGCGAGCTGGTCAACACCAACGCCACCTGGCTCGCCGAAGCCCTGACGCAGGTGGGGCTCGAAGTGACGAGCGTGGACTGCGTCGATGACGATCGGGGACGTATCGAGGCCTGCTTGCGCCGACTCGCGGCCGAGCACACGCTGCTCGTGTGCACGGGCGGTCTGGGGCCCACCACCGACGACATCACCACCGAGTGCGTGGCTCGCGTGGCTGGGGTCGAGCTGGTGCGTGACGCTGCCTCGCTCGAGCACATCGCCCAGCTACTCTCGCGTTTCGGCAGAACGATGGCGCTCTCGAACGCCAAGCAGGCCGATTTTCCGGCCGGCTCTCGGATCCTGACCAACGCACACGGCACGGCACCGGGCTTCCGCATGCAGCTGAGCCAGTGCGCCGCCTACTTCATGCCCGGCGTGCCGAGCGAGATGAAGGCGATGTTCAACGCCAGCATCGCGCCCGATCTGGACGCTCTGGTGAGCGAGCCTCGCCATCAGATCGTGCTGCGGACGTTTGGCTCCGCCGAGTCGGAGGTCAACGATCTCCTGGCCGGGGTGGAGGAACGTTTCGGGGTCGTGATCGGCTACCGCGCCACATTGCCCGAGATCGAAGTGAAGGTGCTGGCTCGCGCGCCAGCGAGAGAGGCCGCGGCGAGCCTGGCGCGCCTTGCCGCCGACGAAGTGCGTTCGCGTCTGGGTGACCGCGTCTACGCGGAAGGCTTTGGTAGCTTGCCGGACAGCGTCGGAGCGCTGCTGGCTCAGCAAAGCCGCACGCTGGCGCTCGCCGAGTCGTGCACCGGTGGGCTAGCAGCCGAGCTCATGACGCGTCTGCCGGGCGCCAGTCGCTACTTCTTGGGTGGCGTCGTGGCCTACGACAACCGGGTCAAGACCGAGCTGCTGGGCGTTCCCGCCGCGACCATCGCAGCCCATGGCGCCGTGAGCCGCGAGGTCGCGCTCGCGATGGCCGAGGGCGCTCGCGCCCGGCTCGGCGCCGACTTCGGCCTGGCCTTCACGGGCATCGCCGGTCCTGACGGCGGCAGCCCGCAAAAGCCCGTCGGCTTGGTGCATTGGGCTCTGGCCAGCAGCGGCCAGAGCGAACACCGCGAACGCGTCTTTAGCGGCGATCGGCAGGGCATTCGGCGCCGCGCGGTGTTCGCCGGCCTCGACCTGCTGCGCCGGGCCCTGAGCGCGCCCAGCAGCTCGCCCGAGCGCTAACCCTCGCGCCGCGCGAGCAGCTCGCGGATGCGCTGAATCAACACGCTCGGCATGTAAGGCTTTTGCAGGAAGGCGTCGTCTTGCGCCAGGCCGTGCTCCTGCAGCGCCTCACCCGCGTAGCCCGAGACATAGAGCGCAGCGAGGCTCGGTTTACGCCCGCGCAAGAGCCGCACCAGCTCCGGGCCGCTGTGCTCCGGCATGATCACGTCGGTGACGACCAGCTCGATCGGCTCCGGCGCCGCCAGCGCCGCCAGCGCCCCCACCTTGTCCTCGGCGGCCGTAACGCGAAAGCCGGCGCGAACCAGCAGCCGTACCGTCGTTTCGCGCACTGCGCGATCGTCCTCGATGATCAGGATATGGGCGGGCGCTGAAAGCGCGCTCGGCGCTGGCGTGATCTTGCGCTCCGGCTTGGCCTCCGGCAAAAACACCGAGATCGTCGTGCCGTGACCCAGCTCGCTCTGGATCTCGAGCGTACCGGCAGCTCGCTGAACGATGCCCAGCGAAGTGGCGAGCCCCAGACCCACCCCGTGCGGCTTGGTCGTGAAGAACGGCTCGAAAACTCGCGTTCGCTGCTCGTCGGACATGCCGGTGCCGGTGTCGCGCACCTCCAGCACGAAGTAGCGACCGGTGGCGATCTTCGGGTGCCCCTCGGGCACCTGTTGGGCGCGCGTCGAGATCTCGACGCTGCCCCCGCCGATCATCGCCTCGGCGGCGTTGATCACCAGATTGACCAGCACCTGCTCCAGCTGGGCCAAATCCGCGCGCACGGCCATGCGCTGCGGCGTGAGCTTCACCTTCAGCCGAATGTCGTCGCGCAGCACGCGAGACAGCATCTTTTGCGAGCTCTCCACGACCTCGTTGAGCTCGAGCAAACGCACGTCGCTGGCGCGCTGTTTCGAGAACACCAGCAAGCGCTGGGTCAAGCCGCTGGCCCGCTCGGCGGCGTCGAGCGCCGTCTGCAAATCGGCTTGCGCACCGTCGCCGGCGCTGCTCTTGGCCAGGCTGACCGCGCCGATGATGGCGGTCAGCAGATTGTTGAAATCGTGCGCCACGCCCCCAGCCAGGCGCCCCACCGTTTCCAGCCGCTGCGACTGCGCGAGCTGGTGCTCGAGCTCCTTGCGGCGGGTGATGTCCTGCACCACGCCCAGGATGGCCACCGCATCGCCCTGCTCGTCGCGCTGGACCTGACCACGGCCTTCCACCCAGACCAGCTTGCCGTCGGGCAGCAGAGCGCGATGCTCGATGTGAAACTCGCTATTGCTCCGATCGCGGAGGGCGCGCTCCAGCACTGCCTTGGCGAAGTCGCGATCTTGAGGGTGGACGAGCTCCGCCCAGGCCTCGACAGTCCCGGTAAAGGTCTCGATACCGAAGATTTCGAGCACCTCGGGCGACCACGTCACCTCGCTGGCGCGAATGTCCCATTCCCAGGTGCCCAGCCGACCCGCTGAAAGTGCGCGTCGCAGCCAACTGCCCTGTTGCGGGTCACGGGAAACGGGAGACTCTGCCATCGGGACGACGTGCAGGCGCGGACACCCCCGCGCCCCATCGAGGTCCCGAGGCTAGCTCAGTTCAGCGAGGTGTGGCGGCTTTTCACGGCGGGTGCAGGGACCACCTCGCCGGGCGGCACACGGGTAAAGGCCAGGCCCGCGTTGCCGCGATCGACGAAAATGGTGTCACCAGGCGAAAGCTCACCCGAGAGCACGCGCTTGGCCAGCTCGTCCTCCAGGTGCTTGCGGATGGCACGGCCGAGCGGGCGTGCGCCGAACTGAGGATCCCAGCCCAGCTCCCCGAGTAGGTCCTTCGCCTCCTCGCTGATCGCCAGCGACAGCTCGCGCTGGGTCAGTCGCGCGCGCAGTCGATCGAGCTGGATGTCGACGATGCGACGAATCTGATCGCGCCCCAGTCGGTGGTAGACGACGATCTCGTCCAGCCGATTGATGAACTCCGGACGGAAGGAGCGACGCAGCGCATCCATGGCTGCCTGGCGTGATGCCTCCTCGCGGCCCTCGGCGTCGAGATCTCGGCGCTCCTCGATGGCCGACAGCTCGGCGCTGGCGATGTTGCTGGTCAAGATCACGACCGTGTTCTTGAAGTCGACCGTGCGGCCCTGGCCATCGGTCAAGCGCCCGTCGTCGAGCACCTGGAGCAGCACGTTGAACACGTCGGGGTGCGCCTTTTCGATCTCGTCGAACAAGATCACGCTGTAAGGCCGGCGCCGAACTGGCTCCGTCAACTGACCGCCCTCGTCGTAACCGACGTAGCCGGGTGGCGCGCCTATCATGCGCGAAACTGCGTGCTTTTCCATGTATTCGCTCATGTCGATGCGAATCATGGCGCGCTCGTCGTCGAACAAAAACTCGGCCAGCGCGCGCGCCGTCTCGGTCTTGCCCACGCCGGTAGGACCCAGGAAGAGAAACGAACCGATCGGGCGCTTTTCGTCGCCCAGGCCCGCGCGCGAACGCCTGACGGCGTTGGCCACCGCCACGAGCGCGGGGCTCTGACCGACCACGCGCCGCTCCAGGTTCTCTTCCATGGCGATCAGCTTGTGCATCTCGCCTTCCAGCATCTTCGATACTGGAACGCCCGTCCATTTGGAGACGATGGCGGCGATGTCCTCATCGCCCACCTCCTCCTTGAGGTACGTGCCGCCCTTCTCCTGTAGCTGGTTCAACTCGCTGCGGTGCTGCTCCAGTCGGCGTTCGACCTCTGGCAGCCGGCCGTACTGAATCTCGGCGGCCTTACCCAGATCACCCGAGCGCCGCGCCTGCTCTTCGACCAGCCGCAGCTCTTCGACCTCGCGCTGCTCGTCTCGCAAACGCTCGATGAAGTCCTTTTCGCGCAACCACTGCGCGCGCATACGATCGCGCTCTGCCGAGAGCTCGGCCAGCTCGCGCGACAGCTCTTCGAGCCGCGCTTTACTGGCCTTGTCGCGCTCCTTGGACAGCGCCTGCTGCTCGATTTGGAGCTGCAGCAGCTTGCGCTCGATCTGATCGATCGGCAGCGGCAAGCTATCGATCTCCATCTTGATCTTGCTGGCGGCCTCGTCGACCAAGTCGATGGCCTTGTCGGGCAAGAAGCGCTCGGTGATGTAGCGATTGCTCAGCACGGCAGCCGCCACCAGCGCGCTGTCCTTGATGTGGATACCGTGGTGCACCTCGTAGCGCTCCTTCAGACCGCGCAGGATGGCGATGGTGTCGATGACCGTTGGCTGATCCACCATCACCGGCTGAAAGCGCCGCTCGAGCGCGGCGTCCTTTTCGATGTGCTTGCGGTACTCGTCGAGCGTGGTGGCACCGATCGCGCGCAGCTCGCCGCGCGCCAGGGCGGGCTTGAGCATGTTGGCGGCGTCCATCGCGCCTTCCGCGGCTCCCGCGCCGACCAACGTGTGCAGCTCGTCGATGAACAAGATCACGCCGCCCGCTGCCGCCTCCACCTCCTTCAGCACTGCCTTGAGGCGGTCTTCGAACTCGCCTCGAAACTTGGAGCCGGCGACCAGGGCCGACAGATCCAGAGCCAAAATCCGCTTTTCCTTGAGCGACTCGGGCACATCACCGCTGGCGATGCGGCGCGCGATGCCTTCGGCGATCGCCGTCTTGCCCACCCCGGGCTCACCGATCAGCACCGGATTATTCTTGGTGCGGCGCGCCAGCACCTGCATCACGCGACGGATCTCTTCGTCGCGCCCGATCACCGGATCGATCTTGCCGCGCCTGGCCAGCGCCGTCAGGTCGCGCGTGTACTTCTCGAGCGCTTGGAACTTGCCCTCGGGATTCTGGTCGGTAACGCGCTGGCTACCGCGAATCTCGGCCAGGGCGTGCATCAGCTTTTCGTGCGAAAGCCCGTGACGATCGTAGACGGCCTGCACGTCCTTGTCGGCGCGCCCCGCGAGCAAGAAGTGCTCTACGGAAATGAAGTCGTCCTTGAGCTTCTTGGCCTCGTCCTCGGCGGCGTTCAAAAACGGCACCGTGCGCCGGCCAAAGCCTGGCTCTTGCCCGCCCGATACCTTCGGCAGCTTGTCCACCCGCTCGGCCAGACTGCGCGCCAGGCCCTTGGGGTCGGCCCCAGCGCGCTGAACGAGAGCCGCAGCCACGCTCTCTTCCTGCTCGAGCACAGCCACGAGCAGATGCTCCGGAATCAGCTCCGGATTGCCACGCCGCGTGGCCGCATCCACGGCTGCACGCAGGCTTTCTTGGCTCTTGGTGGTGAGTCGGTCCATTCGCATGCCGCCCAACCTAAGTCGGGCATTTCACGCGGCAAGACCCGCTTTTCGCAAACTAGGGCGCGCCGCCGGCGCCAGCTCCACCAGCCGGGGCTCCGCCGCTCGGGGCTGCCCCGCTCGACTCCCCGCCAGCGCCCCCCGCGGCGCCGCCAGCGCCGTCACCGCCAGCGCCAGCAGCCCCGCAGGGCACCGGCGCGGCGCCCGGGAAGAAAGGCGCGGCGTCGACACATCCGAGCCCGAACGTCGACAGACTGATGCCGCTGACAGAGATCTTGTTGACCTGAACGCCGCAGGTTCCGCTGTCGCTGCGACAGCAGCCCGGAAACTCGTCCAGTGTCGCCATGCCGCTCCCAAACGGGATTTGCGAAGCAGGCGGGGTCGGACAGCTCTCGTCGATCGGACCTGGCTGGGCCTTTGCCTGACACTGGTCGTCGAACGACGTGCCGGTCAGTGCCAGGAAGCGGGTGTCGAGTCCGCAAGCATCCTCCCCGGCACCCGCGCAGCAGGGATCGACGTACAACGGTGTTTGCAGAGGAACGGTGACGGAGGCTGACGCGCACTTCTGGCCGCCGCACTCGACCGATTGCGGCGTGCCACTGATGCCAGGGATCTCGGGCGCCCCGGCCATCCCGGCCGAGCCACCCCTACCGCCGCCGCTGCCGCCGCCGCCGCCGCCGGGGTTCCCGCCCTCGCCAGCTCCGCCGGGGGGCGCAGGCGGATTCTCCTCGGACTCTCCGCACGCAATGGGCACGGCGCCGCACAGCACACAGCCGAGCAGCAGGGCTCGGCCGAAAGGAAGCGTCCTCGTCATGCTGCCGAGAATACACCAACTGGGCGCCTGCGCCCGCTCGTCCGGTTGGTGTTCCCCCCAAGGTCATCGCGAGCCGGGCTCGCGTGAGAAGGACTCAGGCGCGCGCGCGTCTGCGCGAACGAGCCGAGCGCGCGGCGCTACCGCCGAGCAAACCCAGCACGTCATCCCACTGATCAGGGCTCTTCATCAGCGCGCCAAGCAGTCCCGGCGGCAGGTGTCCCGCCGCCGCTAGCCAGCGATAGCGGTCCACACCGTGCACGTCCAAAAACGAGGCAATCTCTTCGAGCCTGCCGACACCCACCCCCTTGCACAGGCCAGACTCGAGCATACCGACGTAACTTCCCGAGCGAACTCCGAGCTTTCGAGCAAGATCCTTTTGTGTGAGCCCGCGCTCCATCCGAGCCGAGCGAATCAATCGACCAACTTTTTTCGTAGACCCTTTTGCGGCCATCAAATCCCGTCGCCGTGGGCCGTCAATGCAAACAGCCAATACCCTGTTTGCACCCGCTCACAGCTCCTCCTCTCTTGATCGCTGAGGTAGGCAAATGAAGTTGTTGGGGTGTGCGAGACCCTAGTCGGCGCCTTGTTAGGGCTAGCGCCGGCTCGAGACCCTCTCACTCGGGAGAATAGCCCTCCCGGCAGGGGCATTGCAACCCTGAAGGCTCGGCTTTTTCACTTTTGCAATGCGACGGTCTCGGGGCGATCGGGGCCCCAGCCCCGATCGCTGCGGACTGAGGGCTCTTCGCTGCGAACTGAGGGCTCTTCGCTGCGGGCTGAGGGGGTCCTCTATTTCTAGACACCGAGCCGCGGGAGCTCGCG
>DATDEV010000803.1:0-6296 GCA_036522995.1 Polyangiaceae bacterium | reverse complement strand
TGGCAGGGCGCCCGCCAAGACCTGGCGCGATTGGGCGCTCGCTAACTCCTCGCGCGCCTGGAGCGTCCGCAGCGAATAGTTGCTGGAGCGCAGCAGGTGCAACACCTCTTGCCAGGTGCTGACCACGCGCGCTGCCGGCGGCACCGGAGCCAGCATGTCGTCGGTCACCTGGGGTAGCTGCGGCTCTCCGGGCTGGGCGGCAGGTGGCGCTTGGGGCGCCGCTGCCGGTGCTGGACGGGCGGGGGCCGGTTGGGCAGCTGGCTGCTGCGCCAAGGCAGATTGCGTGGCGACGAACAAGCAGAGACCGAGGGACCGCTTCAGCATGGCTGCCGTCTAATAGTTCCGGAGCCGCGGCTCGGGAACCCCCGCGGGGTTAAAAAGCGTGCTGTCAGCGACGGCGGGCCGGCTCGGCGCTCGCGGTCTGACCTGCGATTTGTGCCCCGTTTAGCGCAGCCACGGCGCGATCGATCAGATCGCCGCGCACGCCGACGAAAGCGTGACTGTGCCGGACGCGAATGTAGTCAGCCTCACCAGTGATGCCGTGCTGCTCGAGCAAGCTCTGAAAGTCGCTCGGCTTGGCGCCATCACGCCGGCCCACGTTGACGAAGATCTCGCGAATCGTTTGGGTGTCGGCTGCGGTTTCGGGCTGAGAAGAGGGCTGCACGACCTCGGGCGGGGGCGGATCCTGGCGCACGGGGGCAGGTAGGTCGAGCCGTGCGCTCTCCATGGTGCGGTGCTCGTCGGCCTGGCGCTCGGAGGGCCGCTCTTCGCGCAGACGCTGCGGCCGGCGGTCGCGCGGCCGTTCCTGGCGACGCGGCTCTTCGCGGGGTCGCTCTTCGCGAGGTCGCTCTTCGCGAGGTCGCTCTTCGCGAGGTCGGTCTTCGCGAGGTCGCTCTTCGCGCAGGCGCGCAGGACGAACGGGCGCGGGATCCGGCTGCGGCGTCGGCGCCTTGGCGCGTCGCGCGGCCGTCGCCTCTTCGGCGGCGTCAGGGCGCGCTCCCAGGTGGTCGCGCAGCAGCGTCGCGACGACGCGCTCGGCAGTTTCGTGGGTGAGCAGTCGACGTGCCAGCGCCAGGTCTTCGGAGTGGACCGTGCGCGCCGCCGCCGCTTCGACGAACATCTGCACCACGTCGGCTTCGGCGCGCGTCTTACGCTCGCGCGCCGAGGGCAAATGCCGCTCAATCGGGCGGATTTTGTAGGTCAGGCGCAAGAGGTAGAGCGCCCCGATGTTGTTCGGCGCGATCAGCGAAATCGCCGTGCCGGTACGCCCCGCGCGCCCCGTGCGTCCCGTGCGATGCACGTAGCTCTCGGCGCTCTCCGGCAGATCGAAATTGATGACGTGCGTCAGGTGCGAGATGTCGATGCCGCGCGCCGCCACGTCGGTCGCGACCAAGAAGCGCAGCTCGCCCTTGCGCGTCGCAGCCATCACCGACTCGCGCTCGTTCTGCGCCAAGTCGGCGTTGAGCCAGTCTGCCGCGTAGCCCTGCGCCTGCAGCCCGGCGGCCACGCGCTTGGTGTCGTCGCGCGTGTTGCTGAAGATGATCGCGCTCTCGGGATTCTCCGCCTCGATGATCGCGATCAGCTCGGCTAGCTTGTCGGTCATCGTCATGTAGACGAAATGCTGAATCGACAGCGCGCCGATGTTGTCGCCGCTGAGGGTGACGTACTCGGGGTTCTTGAGCCGTGTCTCGGCAACGCGCTTGACGTCGGAGGGCAACGTGGCGCTGAACAGCAGCACTTGCCGTTGCTCGGGCAAGTAGCCCCAAATCTCGGTGATTTGCGGCAAAAATCCCATCGACAGCATCTCGTCGCTCTCGTCGAGCACGAAGGCGCGGCAGAGCTGCGTTTCGAGCGTGCCGCGCCGCAAGTGGTCGAGCACGCGGCCGGGAGTACCGACCACGATTTGTGCGCCGTCCTTGAGCTGGTCGATCTGCTTGCCCATCGGAGCACCGCCGTACACGGCGACGACCTTGGTGCCGCGATGCTTGGCGATGGCGGTCAGCTCGCGCGTGATCTGCAAGGCCAGCTCGCGAGTGGGGCACAGCACCATGGCCTGGACGCCCGGCTTGTTGGCTTTGACGATGCTGTCGATCAGCGGCAGACCGAAGGCGGCCGTCTTGCCTGTGCCGGTGCGCGCCTGCACCACCATGTCGCGGCCGCGCGCCGCGAGCTCGAAGACCGCGCGCTGAACCGGGGTCGGATGCGTGTAGCCGAGCTCGTCGATGGCCTTCCGCACATCGCTCGTCAGGGGTAGGGCGTCGAAAGTGACTAGCGCGGTGTCTTCCGCAGGCTGGCTCATCGTAGCAGGCTGGCTCATCGTATAAGTTCGTTGCTGGGAGACTCGGAGGTCCCCCGTAGCCGGCGCCGCAGTGGCGCGAGGCCCTGGGACTCATACCTCACGGCGTGCTCCTCGGCATAGCGGAGAGCGACCACGTCCTTGAGCCTCAGCTCGCCCGCCGCATTGGCGCGACACGCCGCGTCGATGGCCTTTTCCTCAGCCCATTCGGGCAGCAAGGCCTCGCGGAAGCGGGTCAGCGCCGCTCGTTCGTCCTCTTCTCCGCTGTGAGCGTCGTAGGCGATGCGAGCGCGCGTGACGGCTCGTTCCAGGCTAGCTGTACCGGCAGCGCAGCCCTCGGGGCTGGGCGGGGCGCCGGACCAGACCGTAGTCAGGATTTCAAGGCTCCACATCGCTGTTGCAGCGGCGAAAAGGCTGCCGAACACGATATTGCCAATCCGTCGGCCCATAAGCCGGCGCCGCTGGAGCGGGGAGGGCGGGCGGCGCGACGGCATCGACAGGGGTTGTGCCCGGAACGCGCGCCCTCGTCAAACCCCTCGTTGACCTCCGGACAGGCCTGCTTCATAGTGGTTTCACAAGAATTTGAAAGCTCAGAAACTCGAAGAGACTTCGCCGCTCGGCGTCGTGCAGGGGGTAGCGACGCTCGCGGCCGCCGCCGCGGCGCAGACCGACGACGCCCGGCTTGAGCGCCGGATCCAGAGCGTTCAGGAGCTGCTGGCCGACGATCTCATGTGGGTGGAGCGCACGCTCAGCCTGGCGGTGACCGACGGCCCGTCGCCCGGCATCGACGCTGCGCGCCACCTGGTGACCCGCGGCGGCAAACGCATTCGCCCGGCCGCGCTCTTGCTGAGCGCTGCCTGCTTCGGCGGCATCGACGAGCGAATGCGGGAGCTGGCGGTGGTGTCCGAGCTCGTGCATTCGGCGACTCTGTTGCACGACGACGTCATCGACGAAGGCATGGAGCGGCGCGGAGCGCCGACAGCGCGCCTGGCCTGGGGCAACGCGGTGAGCGTTCTGGCCGGCGATTTGCTGCTGGTGAACGCGCTCGAGCGCACCTCGCGTCACGCGCCCGAAGCCATGCCGGATTTGATCGCAACCCTACGTCGGCTCGTCGAAGGCGAAATCGTGCAGCTGCGCGGTCGCTCCGAGCTCGACGTCACCGAAGCCACCTACGAGCGCATCCTGCGCGACAAGACAGCCTCGCTCTTCAGCTGGGCCACGCGCAACGGCGCGCGCGCGGCCGGCGCGAGCCCGGCCGATCAGGAGCGCATGAGCGGCTTCGGCGAGCGCCTGGGCATCGCGTTCCAGCTGGTGGATGATGCGCTGGATTACTCGGGCGAGCACAGCGGCAAGTCGCTGCTGGCCGACCTGCGCGAAGGCAAGCTCACGCTGCCGCTGGTGCTGGCGGTCGCACGTCGGCCCGAGCTCGCTCAGTCGCTGAAGCGAATTCACGCCGGCGATCGCGAGCCCGTCCAGATGGTGAGCGAAGCGGTGATCGAGACCGGCGCCTGTGAAGAGGTCCGCCGCCGCGCCGCTCACTTCACTCAATCCGCCGTCGACGCGCTGAGCTCGGTCGCTCCCGGCCCCGCGCGCTTGCTGCTCGAAAACGTCGCCGCCGAGCTAGCGCGCCGCGCGGCCTGAGCCGAGCTCAGGGCGATACTTCGGCTGCCATAGCTGCAGACGAGCTTGGCGTTTCCGCCTGGTCAGCCATCGCCGTCACGAGTCGTCCCCGAGCCGCGCTTAGCTCTCGGTCGCTTTGCGGCTGTGCGATTAGCTCGTGCACGAAGCGCAGCTTCTCTTTGACAACGGGTGAGATCGCGAACGGGTAGGCGTCCGGCAAGCCCATGCTGCGAGTGAGCGAGTTGAGGGCGACCGAGAAGCGATACCACTCGGCCATCAGGGTTTCGAAGGTATCGGCAGGCGCTGCGGTGGCGGCTGCGGGACCTTTCGCAAATCCGTGCTGCTCCGCCGTTTCGAGCGTGTCGATCATGTGCAGGTAGTGGGCGAAGGTTTCGGCAAAGTCCTCCCAGGGGTGGGCAGCCGCGTAGTGGCTGATGAAGCGCGCGGCGTAGTTAGGATCCGGCGGCGTCGAGTAATGGTGCTTGAGCGCCTCGGCATAGTCAGCGCGCTCGTCACCGAACAGCTCTCGGAAGGGGCCGTGCTGGTTGGGATCGGCGACCAAGCGATCCCAGAAGTAGTGGCCCACCTCGTGTCGAAAATGGCCCAACAACGTGCGGTAGCGTTCCTTCATGGCGAGGCGCATTTTCTCGCGCTCCCCAGCATCGGCTTCGTCCAAGTTTAGCGTGATCAGGCCGTCAGCGTGGCCGGTTAACACGCGCTCTTCCCCGCTGCTGCCCCTGATGTCGAAGGCCAGGCCGCGCGCGGGGTCATCGCTCTTGGCGATGACGGGCAGACCCAGCCGATTCAGGCTGTAGACCAGGCGGCGCTTGGCTAGCTCGGTCTCGTGCCAGCGTGCCTTCTGCTCCGGATCGTCGAGATCCGGAATGACGTTGTTCAGGTGGCAGGCCTGACACAGGTCTTCCTGCGCGTCGCTGCTCACGAGCCAGTTGCACACGCCGGCCTGCGAATAGTTCGCGCATTTGCGGTAGCTGCCCGATGACGTTTCGATCGCGTCGTCGCTCGTCTCGAGCGTGTGCATCTCCAGGCGATCGGGCACGAACCCGAGCTCGCGACCACAAGTCAGGCACTGGCTGTTGTCGAAGAACACGTCCGCGCCGCAGTCGCATTTGAAAGTCTTCACGCCCCAGCGGATTGCAACTCGAGTGCCGTGTGCGCTTGCGCCGCAATTCGTCGAATTGCGGCAAATGACGCACGTTTGGTGAGGCGAAATGCCTCCTTCGGCGCGTCCTGTCCGTCCTTTGTTAGCTGGGCGCTCGCCGCCCACCGCACTACTTGATGATCTTGTGCAGCGTGCTGTTGCAGCAGCTGCTGACCAGCGCGTAAACGAACTGGTCGTCTTGCGCGAGAAGCCTGGTCACGTTGCCGGCCGAGAACGGCACGCCAGCGCCGCCCGCTACCGGCGCGCGCATCACCCCAGCTACGTTCTGCTGCTGGTAGTAGATGTAGCTAGCGTCGACCAAGAACGACTGCACGTTGGGGCTGGTGACAAGGCGCGTCGGCGCGGCGTCACCTTGCTTGAACGAGTAGATGCCGTCGATCGCCTCGCCGGTTTGGCGATTGAAGTAGATGGTGTCGCCCACCGGAAACAGGGTCGGCACGCCGTAATAGCCGCTCACGGCTGGGGTGGTGCCGCCCGGCACCGTCGGCACGACGACCGGCGCCCCGCCTCCGATGGGGGCGGTGCGCAGCTCGTAGGCGGTACCGGCATTGGCCACGAGGCTGATCCAGTAGAAAGCGTCAGTCGTGACGTTGAAGGCCTTGACGCCGCCATGAGTGCCCTGGTCCACGCTCATGATCTTCGCGCCGTGATTGTCGAGATCGGTGTCGTTGATCCCGCGCGTGTAGATCCACGCACCCGCATCGCCCGACTGGTAGGCGCCCGAGAACCAGTAGAAGGCATTGCCCTGTCGGCGCAAAAACGACACTGGCCATTCAGGCACGAAGGCTAGATCGGGCTGCACCCCAGCGGCGGCGGTGACAAGCTTGGAGAACACGGCCGCGGTGAAGTCGTCCTCGCCCGTGCCGCGCTCGCCCCAATAGACGCGATCGCCAACGACGACGATGGGCTGATAACCAGCGCCCTTGGCGGTCGTGGTCCAGACGGTCTGAGTCGCGCTGCCGTCGAGCGGAAAGCGCAGCACGCTGTAACCATACGGACCGATATGCATCAAGCCCTGGGGGCCGAAGGCCCAAGAAAAGTTGCCACTGTTGTCACTGCCGAACGGCAGCCCGGTTTGCATCGGGATATCGCTGCACTTGCCCGCCATGCAGGTGGCGCCCAGCGCGGCGCAGTCGTGCCCGCAGCTGCCGCAGCTGTCGTCCGCCGTCAGGTCGGCCTCACAGCCGTCGCTGCCGTTCT
>DATDEV010000802.1:0-6886 GCA_036522995.1 Polyangiaceae bacterium | reverse complement strand
AGGGCGACGTGATTTTGCGCAGCGCCCCCGGGAAGATCGCCGCCTCGCCCTTCTTGCCGCTGGCCGATTGCATCTGGAAGAAGACACGGCGCACGTGCGTGTCGCGCTCGAAGTGCGCGGCCACGCGCTCCAGCTCACACGTCGCAGCAAGCAACGCATCGACCTTTGCTCGATCGAGCAAGCGCGGTATGAGCAACCAGCCTTCGCGCTCGAAGGTGATGCGCGGGGCTTCGGGGGCGTCCGAGCTGGGAACGGGGGTAGACGGTGTCATCGTGGGAAGACGAAAGAAACTCCAGCCGCTAAGCCGCTAACTTCGCGGTGCGGTGCCGCAACACTGGAGCAACGGGCTTTCCTTCCAAGACTTTTCTTCGAGCACTCGACGGTCACAGGGAAAAAGTACGACATGCACCCACCGGCTTTGCGGTGCGGGCCCAAAGGGCGAGCGAGTCGGTCGAGATCCGTGCACTCATCAGGCATGCATAAGCTTGGTCTTGGGCTGGTCGTCGTGATGGCCGCCGCGTGCGGGAATGACGCGGCGCCCACGTCGCAGCCTCCCGCGGGTGCGTCAGGCAGCGGTACCGGCGGTACGGCCGGCGGCAGCGCTGGGTCCGCAGCAGGGCAGGGCGGTTCGGCAGGCACAGGCCAAGGCGGCTCCGTCAGCACGGCCGGCAGTGCCGTGCTGGGCGGTGGTGGCGGTGGTGCCGACGGTGGTGCCGACGGTACGGGCGGCACGAGCGCAGCGGGTAGCGGCGGTGCCGGCGGCACGAGCGCAGCGGGTAGCGGTGGTACGACTCCGTGCAGCGCCGGCCACGTGTGCGACGGCTTCGAGAGCGCCGACTTCGGCATCTGGACGAAGAACGGAGAGGGCGCGATCCAGCTCGACACGACTCACGTGTTCGCGGGCTCGCAGTCTATGCAGTTCGTGAGTGAGCCAGGCGGCAACAAGCGGGGCCAGCTCGAGCACAGCGGAGCACCGATCTTTCCGCTTGCCGGCAACAAGATGTGGGGACGCGTGATGGCCTTCGCCAAAGACTTGCCGGGCATGAGCGACAAAGAGAACAAGAACGTGCACTACGACCTGATTCAGGCGTCAGGAGCCGATCCGGCCCTGGGCGAGTACCGCGTCGCGGGCATGGGTGGCGTGCTGCTCAACTACAACCCGCACGATTGCTACTTTGGCACGGAAAAGTCCATCCCCGTGGAAAAATGGGCCTGCTGGGAGTGGCTGTTCGACGGCGAGAAGAACGTGATCGAGTTTTACATCGACGGCGAGCAGCAAGCGCGCATCGAGAACACGGGGCAGGGCTGCGTCGATGGCACGAGCTCGGTCTGGGAAGCGCCGACGTTCTCCGAGCTGAGGATTGGCTTCGTCAACTACCAGAGCAAAGCCGAGACGACGACGCTGTGGCTCGACGAGCTCGAGCTCGCTCCAGACCGGCTCAATTGCCCGACCCCGACGGCCGCGACGCACTGAGCCGCGATCTTTGGCGCCCAGCAGCGCTGCCGGCGGAGCCGTTCGAGCCGCCGCTGCTGGTGCCGGCGGAGCCGTTCGGGCCGAAAGCTCGTGTTTCTACCGGTGCCACTGGAAATTAGATGAGCTTGGCGAGCTCCAAGGGGTTTGCGGTCAGCCAGGTGCTGCTAGGTTGCGCGCGCTTTGAACGGCGCTTCGGCTAAACCTCGCATTCCTCACCTCCACGGGCTGGACGGCCTGCGCGGTCTCGCGCTGCTTGGCGTGCTCCTGTTTCATGCCGACGGCGCTCTACCCGGCGGCTACCTGGGTGTGGATTTGTTCTTCGTGCTCTCGGGCTACTTGATCACGTCGCTGCTCCTGCGTGAGTTCAGTGACACCGGCCGCATCGATCTCTACGGGTTTTGGGTGAGGCGCTGCCGCCGGCTCTTCCCGGCACTGCTGTCGTTGATGCCCATGATCGCCATCTACGGCAGGTTCTTTGCGCGTTCAGAGGACCTGCAGGCGCTGCGGAACGAGGCGTTCGCGAGCCTGGCCTACGTCGCCAACTGGCACGCCATCTTCAGCGAGCGCAGCTACTGGCAGCTGTTCGCGGCGCCCTCACCGCTCGAGCATACCTGGAGCCTGGCCATCGAGGAGCAGTTCTACGTCGTGTGGCCGCTGCTCGCCGCGTTCTTGCTCAAGCGTGGTGGAGCGCGAGCCATGCTCGTGCTCTCGCTGCTGCTCAGCTTGCTCTCGGTCGGCGCGATGCTGGTGCTGTTCTCGCCCGCTGACACGAGCCGTGTGTACCTGGGCACGGACACGCGCATGGTCGCCGTGCTGCTGGGGTCCGCCTTGGCCACGCTGCTGCCGCCAGGCACCAGCTGGTCGGCGGCGCGCGTCAAACTCCTGGATATGGCGGGAGTGATCGCCGGGTGCGGCCTGGCCGTGGCCTGGGTGTGGCTGCGCGGTACGGACACGTTCCTGTATCGCGGCGGGCTGTGGCTCACGGAGCTAGCGGTGCTGGTGCTGATCGCGTGTGCGGTCATGGGCCGGCAGAGCCTGGTCGCGCGCGCGCTTTCGTTCCGGCCGCTGCGAATGCTCGGCACGATCAGCTACGGGGTGTACTTG
This sequence comes from Polyangiaceae bacterium, assembly GCA_036522995.1. GTDB lineage: Bacteria > Myxococcota_A > Polyangia > Polyangiales > Polyangiaceae > PMG-095. The sequence continues at coordinate 4,308 of DATDEV010000802.1, read as the reverse complement.
TGGCATTGGCCCATCAACGTACTTCTCAACGCCGAGCGGCTGCAGCTGCACGGGCTGCCCCTGCAGGTGCTCAGATTTACCGTCACCTTCGCCATTGCCGGCATCTCCTATCGCTTCCTGGAGGCACCGATTCGCCGTCACGGAGTGCCCTTCCTTCGCGCTCACTTCGCGCTCCCGGCCGCGGTAGCGGTGGCCGTGATGTTGGTCGTCCGTTCGACGGACGCTCGTGCGGGCGTGGCCGCCGACGCTCGCGTCCAGGGCCGCTTGCTCGCCTCGTCCGCGCTGGCTCCTCATCTCACGCGCTATCGAGTCGTCGTGTTCGGCGACTCCACCGCCAACTCTATCGGCTGGGGGCTGCGCGCCTTACACGCATCGGGCATGCAGGTAGACTTGCTCGGCAAAGACGGGTGCAGCATGGTTGGTGGCAGCAGCGACGGCGAGCGCTGGGCAGAGCGCACGCGCGAGCTGCGCGCTGACGCGGCGCTGGTTTACTTGGGCGGCGCCTTTTTGCATGGTTTCAGCGTCGAGGGCAGCTGGCATGCGGCGTGTCACGCTGACTGGGACTTGCAGCTGGAGCAAGCCGTGACCAAGCGGCTGCGTGAGCTCGAGCTGACACAGAGCCGAGTCTTCACCGCGACCGTACCGTACGCGCTCGGCCATTGGGATACCGCCGAGTATCGGGCTCGCATCGATTGCATCAACGGCGCTCTGCGCAAAGCCGTCGCGGCCGTCCCCTCCGTACGCCTCCTCGACGTCCAAGAGCAGCTCTGTCCTCTAGGCATTTGCACCAAAGACTTGCCTGACGGAGGGGCCATTCGTCCCGACGGCGTGCACTTCTCGATCGACGGCGCGCGCCGCACCGCTGCCTGGCTCCTCGATAAAATGCGCCATTGAGCCGCGCCGTCGAGGACGGCTACTTCGCCTGCGCCATCACTAACGTGTAGGCGTTGGAAACGAAAGCGTCGTAGCCGGAGCCAAGCTGGTAGCGCCTGGCGCAGAGCCCTAGCTCGACGTTGGCCGTCTCCGTCGTGATATCGAAAGACCCCACTGTGGCCATCGGTAGCGAATACGTCGCCTTGGCCGGCTCCACGGCCACCAGCCCAACATCGCTGGCCGTGAGCACGCCGCCCACTCGCATGCAAGACACCGCGAGGACCAAGCTCAGCGTGCAATTGGTGGTGCAGCCCGTGTCGGCGCTCCAGGCACGGGCCGTGTTCATCACCACATAGCGGCCCGGGGCAAGCTTGGTGGGGGCCGCTCCAGAAACCCAGGCCCAGTTCAGCGCGGTGATGCTCACGGTCTCCGGTTGGCTGCCTTTCAGGTTCAGGGCGAGGGGAGCGTCCGCCCGCGCTTTGAGAGCAGTCTGGCCGGTTTGCAGCGCTGTCAGCTGCGTTGCCAGTGCGCTCCCGGTGCCTGCCGCGTCGGCTGCCGCCGCGTGGTCCGCCTCCACCGCGTGGTGTGCCTCCACCGCGTAGGGCACTGCGCCGACCTTGGTTCGGCCGAGCGAGGTGCCGTCGATCACCGCTTCGAGCCAGAGATCGGCGCTCTCGCCGACGGCCGCTTGGCAGTCTGGCAGTGGTACCTGAAAGCGACCGGCGATGGGCGTCACGCTGGCGGCGCTCGCCGCGCAGACCTTGGTGCCGTTCGTCAGTGCGTCCCAGACGTTGACGGTAACGCTGACGCCGTCCGAGACAGGCGTGCCATCGGGAGTCTCCAAATAGCCGGTGTAGGTCAGCGCATTGGCAGCGGGAATGCCCGCGGCGCGCGCCCGCACGGCCAGACCGGTCGCGAGCGAGCCGGCTAGCACGACGCCGCCGATGCTCAGCAGCCGTTTGAGTTGCATCGAGGTCAAGCCGCGTAGGTTTCGGTTCATCGCAAATCTCCGGTGATACAAAAGTTGGTATTGCAGGCGCGAGGCGCCGCCGAAAGGGTCTGTTCTCTGAGTACGAGCGAGGCGCCGGGTGCGGGCTCCGCTGCTCGCGCACCAAAAGTGCCGATGCCGGCTTGGACGAGGCGGATGTTTGCGCAAACGCCAGCGCCTGAGCAGGCCTTGCCCATCGCGCACGCGGCGTCTGCCACCCAGCTGCCGTCGGCCTGGCAGGTCTCCGGCGTATCGCCGGCGCAGCGGCTGTCCCCGGCTTCGCAACTTGCGCTCGCGCCAGCAGCGCCAGAGCTGCCTGGCGTCCCCCCGTCGGCGTCCGTGCCGCCCGTGCCGCCGGCGTCCGTGCCGCCCGTCGTCGCGCCTGTGGCGCCCGTCGCACCTGCGCCCGTCGCGCCTGTGCCGCTCGTTGCGCCTGCGCCTGCGCCGCCAGCCCCTGGCTTGAAGTCACGGGAGTCGCCGCCGCAAGCAAGTGCGAACACTCCGCCGAGCAGCAGCCCGACGCGCAGCGGTGTTTGCCCGCACCCTCGAGTCAGTATCGAATCCGTCACCATGTCATTCCTTGCAGCCATGCTGCGAGCGCGGTCGAACGAAACCTACCCGACCCATTTGACGCTTTCGATGCCACACGCCCACGGCGCGCACCCTCTCATTTGTCCGGAATCGCGTCCAGTACGTTATTGCGTTCCGACGACGATGCAATTAGGCGAGCGGTCGCTGACGTCGCCAGATGCCGCGTCGATGGGAAGGAACTTCCGGCCTGGCCTATACCAAGCAAGCGTGATGAGACCGCTTCGCCTGCTGCGCGCGCCCTCACTAGATCTGGACATCGAAAAAGAGGGCCGGCGCGCGAGGCCAAAGCCCGCATCTTGAAGCATCACCTGCGGCCGGCGTTCGGCAGCTTGCCGCTCGACGCCATCAGGACGCACGCGATCGCGACGCTCAAGGCGCGGCGCTCGGGTACGCCTGTAAGGCCAGCTCACCGGCGTGTTCCTCCACACGTCGAGCGGCCACGTATCCAATCGCTCGCACCGCTTTGAGCGGAGAGGCTCTACCCGCTTTGGCAGCGTAGCGAAGCGACGAAAAGAGTGGCCTAGGTCTGGCGCCGCACAAGCGCTTGAATCCCGCCGCGCGCTGACGTTCCATGCGTGGATGGCTTATCGGGGGTTGGTTTGGGTTTCGCTGGCCTTGGGGATGATCCTGTCTTGCTCGGGTGATCCGCGGAAGCGAGCGGTGATGTCGAGCGATGCGGGCGCGGGCGGAGAAGCGGGGGAGGCTGCGCTCGGCAGCGGCGGCTCCGAGGTCACGCCGCAGGCCGGCATGCCTGGCGTCACCGCCGGCAGCGGCGGTGAGCCGACGGAGCCGGGGACGTCGGGCGCGTCAGGCGTCGCGGGCGGCGGCGGTGAGCCGGCGGTGTTGCCCGGTGAAGGCGGCAGCGGTGGCGTGCCGAGCAGCGCCCAGGGCGGGGCCCCGAGCGGCTCGGCGTGCGGAGAAGGCCAGTACGACGCTTACGAGGCCGGGTGCCAGCAGTGCCCCGCGCTGCCGAATCCGAACTACCCGACCACCGTGTCCTGCCAGGAGTATCACTCCGCGTCCTACGACTCGCAGAGCCACACCCTCTACCTGCGCCTCGACACCGAGATTCACGAGGCGCTCAGCGGCAAGGTTTCGCTCACCTGGACGGACGACGGCGGGACTACCGGCTCCGGTGAGTACGACTGGACGTTCGATCCGCAAGCCCCCAACACGTTCGCGATCGTGATTCCGGACGCGCCCGTCACTGCGCAGGCCTTCGACATCACCTACTTCGCGTTCACCGACGCCTGCGGCTTCCTGTACGCCGCGCAGTCGTTGCCCATCGCCTGGGACGTCGAGACCTGGTCGTGCGGTGGACCGGCTTCAGGCTGCGGTTTTGGCAGTTACGACAACGGACAGGGCTGTTCGACTTGTCCTGCCGATCCGCCAGTCGCTCCGATCGAGCTCGGCTGCTCGAACTACACGGCGGCGGACTTCAACGGCTACGAGAACTGGTTCGACATCTCGTTCGACGCCGGCATCCACGAAGCCTTCAGCGGTGGGGCCCACCTCTCTTGGGAAGGCGGTCAGGAGGCGCCAGGCGCCGGAGAATTCAGCTTCAGCTACGACCCGTCGTCCAACAAATTCCGCTTCTACGTGGATACCATCCCCGACACCGCCCAAGATTTCACAATCAGTGGCTTGGCGTTCACCGATGCTTGTGGCTTTTCATTCGAGATCGGCTACGCAACAGCCATCGTCTACGACGGTGCGGGCTATGGCATCGACTGTGGTGGCTGAAGCCGCATCGAGCACGGCCAAGTCGTATTGACTGGGTCGAGCAAGAGCGCGTTCAACAGCTTGCCGACCAGATCAGCCCTGCCGGCCGACGATCGTCGCCTTCGAGCCGCCCA
>DATDEV010000801.1:0-7965 GCA_036522995.1 Polyangiaceae bacterium | reverse complement strand
GTCGATCAAGCCGTACTGTCCACAGCCTCAATGGTATCGATCACACCGGGATCACGTGGAATCACGCCATAAGCCGGCCGTGATTGGGGCTGGGGGCCCAATCACCACACGACCGCGCCCCAATCACCACGCGACCGACCGCGCCCCAAGCACCACACGACAGCGACCGTGTCGCACACTGTAGGACCCACCGGCACCCAAGGACGGCGAATGCCGCAGGTCCAAAGCTGACAGGACTGGAAAGGTCCGTTACATTCACCCTTCTCGCCGAGCAGCAGCGTTCGCTTGACGAGATCGCTTTCGGGTTGGTATTCGCCTCCACGCGGGACCGCCCTCCCTAGAGGAACACTCATCGAATGGCCGAACAGAAAGAAAGCTCGGTTCTCTTCTCCCTCAAGGAGCTGATGAACCTCGAGGAAGACCGCATCAAGCAGGAGGAGGCGGACCGTGACCGCCGAGCCCGGCAGGAGGCGGAGACCCGCGCGGCAGCGGAACGTTCCGCCCGCGAGACCGAAGAACGCCGGATTCGCGAAGAGGAAGAGGCCCGTCGACTCGAGGAGATGCGCCGCAAGGAAGAGGCCGCTCGCATCGACGCCATCCGGCACGGCGAAATCGAAAAGGCCAAGGCCGAGGCCGAGCACCGCTCGCGCATGGAAGCGCTCTCGGCGCAGCAGGCGCACGAGCAGCAGCTGGCCGCCCTCAACAGCGACCAGAGCAAGAAGCGGCTCAAGATGATCGTCGGCATCTCGATCGCGGTCGTCGTGCTCGGCGGCGGCGGCGGTATCGCCGCCTACATGAAGAGCCAGACCGAGGCGAGAGCCAAGGAAGCCGCCCTGCAGCAGCAGATCCGCGCAGCCGAGGACGAGAAGAAGCGCTACCAAACTATCGTCGACAGCGCTCAGAAGCGCGAAGAGGATCTGCGAAGCTCACTCGCCAGCGCCAAGGACGAGGCCACCCGCGCCAAGCTCGAAGCGGAGCTCAAGAAGGCGACGGACGAGAAAACGCAGGCCCAGCGCGCCGTGCGCTCGGTGGCCAAGTCGGGCGGTAGCGGCGGCAACGCCAAGCCCTGCAGCTGCCCTCCCGGCGATCCGCTTTGCTCCTGCCTCTGAGCGCATTTCCCGCGCAGACCGAGACGCTGAGCAAGGGTCCGCCCAGGGCCCCTGGCGCAGCCTTGGCCGCTCGAGAGGCTTGAGGTACGAGGGCGCCATGAAAGAGCGCCTGGCGTTTGCTCTCGACTATCCAACCCTCGGCGAAGCCCGAGCCGGTGCCGCGCGCGTCGCCGCCGAGGTGGGAGTGCTGAAAGTGGGCCTCGAGCTGTTCGTGGCCGAGGGTCCGCCAGCGGTGCGGCTCGGCGCCGAGCTGGGCCTCGACGTGTTTCTCGACCTCAAGCTGCACGACATTCCCGAAACCGTCGAGCGCGCCGTCGCCACCGCCGGCCAGCTCGGAGCGCGATTTCTCACCCTGCATGCTGCTGGCGGACCGCGGATGCTCGAAGCCGCTGCCAAGCGCGCGCAAAGCGAAGACGCCCGGCTCGAGCTGTTGGCTGTGACGGTGCTCACCTCACTCGACGCGAGCGATCTCGTCGCCACCGGAGTCAGCGCCGTCCCGAGCGAGCACGTCCTGCGACTGGCCAAGCTCGCCGCACAGCACGGCATGGCCGGCCTGGTCTGCTCGACGGCCGAGGTCGCCAGCCTCCGGCAGGCACTCGGGCCGGAGCTCTTGCTGGTGACGCCTGGCATTCGTCCCGCCGGTGCGGCCGCCGGAGACCAAAAACGAGTCGGCACGCCAGCCGCGGCGCTGCGCGACGGCTCCAGCCTGCTCGTGGTGGGCAGGCCGATCCGCGACGCCGCCGATCCAGCCGCGGCCGCCCGCGCCATCCTCGATGAAATGAGCGGAGCCCTTGCCTCGTCGACCTGATTACCCGCGCCGCCCAGCGCGCGAGCGCCCCGCGTTGCCCGAGGTGCGCGGCCGGCTGATCGCTGGACTGCAGCCAGTGCGCGAAGCCATCCTGGCGCACGGGCGCGGAGTCGTCCGCGTCAGCATCGAGCACGGCGACAGCCCCCGGCTCGAAGCGCTGGCACGCTTCGCCACCGACCACGGTGTCCCCGAGCTCACACGGGAGTCACGCCTGCTGCTCGACGCACTTACTGAAGGGACCGTGCATCAAGGCGTCGTCGCTTGGGGGCCAGACATCGAGCTGCTCCCGTTCCAGCAGTTGCTCACCGAGCCGGGTCTGCTCGGGATGGTGCTCGACGGGATCTCCGACCCGCAGAACTTCGGTGCCGTGGTGAGGAGCGCGGTCGGCATCGCGGGCGCTGTCGTCGTGTGGGGCGAGCACGCTTCGGCGCCACTCAGCCTGGCTACGTTCCGTGCCTCCGCCGGAGCGGTCGAGCACGCGCGGCTCTGTCGGGTGCCATCGCTTGCCACCGCCCTCGCGGACGCGCAGGCGGCGGGCGTCCAGGTGGTCGGCCTGGAGCCCCAAGCCGAGCGAGCCTTGCGCGAGGTCGACCTCAAGCTGCCTACCCTGCTGGTCCTCGGCTCCGAGGGCGAGGGCATGAGCCGCTCGGTGCGGCGCTCGCTCACCACGTCGGCGCGCCTCGCTCAATCAGGACGCATCGGCTCGCTCAACGCTTCGGTGGCGGCTGCCATCGCGCTATATGAAGCGTCTAATCAGCGAGCAATATCAATCGGTTAGGGATTAATTTCTCAACCACGACACGAGCTCACTCACTTAACTGAACGCCTGCTCGGTAAGTGGGGAGTCGGTTTTCCATTCAATGGAGAGCCCTTCTGGCGCCGCGGGACCGGGCAATCCGTAGAGTCTCCGAGTAGTTGCGCGTGGAAGCTCGGGCCTGGCGTGAGAGGATGGAGGGGTGGATCAGGCAGCACCTGAGCTATCGCGCTCGAATGCGGTAAGTCGGCGACCTTACGGGTGAAGCGCGCGTTCGAACGCCGCCAGCGCTCGCTCGATGTCGCGCTCGCTCGTCGCGTCCCCAAGACTCACGCGAACCGCGCCGCGCGCTCGCTCCCTGCCCACCATCGCGCTGATGACCTTGGAGGGCTCGGTCGTCCCCGCGCTGCACGCGCTACCGCTCGAGATCGCGACACCCAGGAGATCGAGCGCGGCCACGAGCTCGTCGCCGGCGCAGTCGGGAAACGAGAGGTTGCTCACGTGCTCGAGCCGCGGGGCGCCCGCACCATTGGTCGTCGCGCCATAGGCTCGCGACAGCTCGACCTCGAGCCGGTCGCGCAGGACCCCGAGCCGGGCGCGCCGGGCCAGGCCCGCAGCGGCGGCTTCGGCGGCCACCCGGAAGCCCGCCGCCGCTACCGGGTCGACAGTGCCCGGCCGCCGGCCGCGCTCCTGGCTGCCGCCGAGCAGCAGCGGCTTTGGACCTCGCCCCGGGCGATGGACCAGCGCGCCAATGCCCTTCGGCCCGCGCATCTTGTGAGCCGCGATGCTGAGCGTGTCGGCCATGGCGAAGCCGACGGCAGGCAGCTTACCCACCGCCTGAACCGCGTCGACGTGCAGCGCCGCGCCGGCCTGCCGCACCAGGTCGCTGAGCTCGGCGATCGGTTGGATGACGCCCGTCTCGTGGTTGGCGGCCGCGATTGCCACGACCGCACCGGCTGGCAGGCCGCCCAAAGCCTCGGCCACCGCCTGGACTTCGAGCCGCCCGCTCTCGGGCACCGCGAGCCAGCGCACCGGCCGCCCCTGAGCCTCGAGCGCCTCGGCCACGCGCGTGACCGAAGGGTGCTCGAGCTGGCTGGTCACCAGAGCCGGGGCCTGATGCAGCGCCAGGTTGTTGGCCTCGGTCCCGCCCGAGGTGAGCACGACGTCGCGGGGCTCCGCGTCCACCAGCTTGGCGATGACCTCGCGCGCCGTCTCGACCAGATCGCGCGCGGCGCGGCCGCTGCGATGCACACTGGCCGGGTTGCCCCAGCTGTCGCGCGCCGCCTGCGCCATCGCCTCAACGACGGCTTCTAGCGGCGGCGTCGTGGCGTTCCAATCCAGATAGATGGACTCGGTCACAACGGCCGCGACGGTCGCGACGGCGGAACTGGCTCGAAGGGCCGGGACGGAGGCTCGCTCACCGGACCGGCTCGCTCGGGAATGACGAAGTAGAAGGCCGCACCGTTGAAGCGCACGCCCACGATCTCTTCGTTCGCGGGTGAAACGACCCGCACATCGCCGCCGTGGCCGCGCGCCACGCCGCGCACGATCGCCAGGCCGACGCCAGTGCCACCGAACGAGCGCGTCGGCGAACCGTCGACCTGGTAAAATGGCTCGAAAAGCTTGCCATCCTTCTCGGGTGGCACCCCCGGCCCGGTGTCGGCGATACACACCTCGAACACGCCGCCCCCGAGCCGGCGAGCCCGCACCCCGACGGTGCCACCCTCCGGAGTGAACTTCGTGGCGTTGTCGAACAGCTGATCGAAAGCTCGCCCCAGCCGCTCCACGTCACCGGTCGCGATCAGCGCGCCGCGCTTGGGCAGATCGGTCACCAGGTGAATGCGCCCATCCTCGAACGCCGGCTGCCGCGACGCCTTCTGGATCAGCTCGACCAGATCGTATTCGCGCTGGGCGAAGCGCATGCGTCCTGTCTCGAGCGCGGTCACGTCGAGCAAGCTGTCGATCAAGCGACGCAGGCGGTGCACGCAATCGCTCATGGCGCGCAGGCTTTTCAGCTGCGGAGTCGTGAGATCGCCCAGCTCGCCGTCGATGAGCAGCTTGAGGTAGCCGACGATCGGCGTCATCGGCGTCGCCAGCTCGTGCGAGATATTGCGATAAAATTCCTTTTTGGCCTGGTCTAGCTCGAGCAGGCGCTGATTCATGCCGCTGAGCTCGGCGACCTTCGCCTCGAGGTGGCTCACGATGCGCTGGCTCTGCAGGCGCAGGCGCTGTCCCGTGGCATCCGGATTGGTGGTTTCGCGCCAGCCGTCCAGGTAGCCACGCAGCTTGTCTGCGAAGGAGCGGGCGTCGATGGGCTTCTGCAGGAAGCCGTCGCAGCCCACCGCCAGGCTGGTGTCACGGTCACCCTCGGCCGTGATCGCGACGATCGGCATGCCGCGCAGCTGCGGCTCCGAGCGCAGGCGCAGCGTGACCTCGTAGCCGTCGAGACCGGGAATCGCGATGTCGACCAGGACCAGATCCGGGCGTTCGACCAGAGCCTTACGCACGCCCTCGAGCCCGTCGGCCGCTTCGACGACCTCGAAACCAGCCGAGGTCAGCAGCTTGCGTACCAGCAGACGGTTGGCCGGATCGTCCTCGATATGGAGGATTTTGGTCATTTAGCCTCGTCACTATGACGCCCGCCCGGTGCGAGCCGCAAGCCTTGGCGCTTTCCGCCCTTGAAATCAGACGGGGTCCGTCATTACGTAGGCGCCCCCATGACCCCGTTTCCGCGTCCCTGCTCGAGGTTCCAGTGCCTTGGCCTCGCCCTCACTCTAGCCGCCGTCGCTGGCGGCTGCGCAGGCCTCACCGAGCCAGGTAGTGGTGCGCCGCCCCCCGCGCCCGAACCGGCCCCGGCCGCAACGGACAAGGTAGAGGTGGTGGAAGCAGCCGCGCCTGCCGAGCGACCTGCTCCCCCAGCCGAGCCGTCCGTCGGCGCCAGCCACGTGCTCATTCAGTACAAAGGCTCGGCGCGCGCCGATCTCAAAGTCACGCGCACCAAGGAGGAGGCGAAGAAGCTTGCCTCCGAGGTCATGGCCAAGGCCAAGAAGGGCCAGGACTTCGCCGGCCTGGCGCGCCAGTACTCGGACGAGCCGGGCGCCAAAGATCGCGCCGGCAGCCTGGGGAAGTTTGCCCGGCAGGCCATGGTAAAACCCTTTGCGGACGCGGCTTTTGCCCTGAAGCCCGGCGAGATCAGCGATGTCGTCGAGACGCAATTCGGTTTCCACGTGATCAAGAGGACCGAGTAGCCGACATTAGCAGCCGGCCCTACCCACCGGCGCCACCCGCGACGGAGTTCTAAGTCCCCTTGTCCGGAGCACCCGCCATCCGCAGACGCATCGTGATCGCCGAGGACGACCCGGCGATCGCCACCATGCTTGAGAAGGTGCTCGCGCCCCTTTACGACGTGTCGGTCGCGCACGACGGCAAGACCGCGCTCACCCTCGCCGCACAGAAGCCCCTACCGGCGCTGCTGCTGCTCGACATCATGATGCCAGGACTCGACGGCCTCGGAGTCGCGGCCGAAGTACGCCGAAGCACCGAGCTGAGGAGCGTGCCGATCATCTTCTTGACGGCGAAATCAGGCGCAACCGACGTGATCAAGGGCATTCAGAACGGCGCGCGCCACTACATCACCAAGCCATTCAAGATCGACGACGTGCTCTCCAAAGTTAAAAAGGTCGTAGGCGGCTGAGCATGAACAAGCTGAGCGTGCCGCTGCCGCTCAAACTGGCCTACCCGCTGAGCTTCGCGACGGGTCTGCTGTACTGGCTCGCCTTTCCGGGCATCGACGTCTGGCCGCTGGCTTTCGTCGCGCTCGTGCCGTTGTTTTTGGCGCTGGCAGGGCAAACGCCCAAGCATGGTTTCTGGCTCGGGTGGACTGCCGGTTTCGGCATGACGATCACCGGCTTCTACTGGCTGGGCTACACGCTCGAAGTCTTCAGCGGTTTTCCGCTACCGCTGTGCTGGCTGTTTCAGGCGATCTTGTGCGGTTACCAGGCAGGCCGCATCGGCTTGTTCGGCTGGCTCGCGACGCGCGGCGAGCGGCGCGGCTGGGGGCGAGGCATCACGCTGGCACTCGCCTTCGCTGCCAGCGAGCTGCTGTTTCCGCTACTCTTTCCCTGGTTCTACGGCGCGACCGTGCACCAGGTCATTCCGTTGCTGCAGCTCGCCGAGCTCGGCGGCCCGATCGCCATCTCGCTCGTCCTGCTCGGCTTCAACTACGCGCTGGCGGAGCTGATACTGGCGCGTCTGGAGCGGCGCCCGCTGCGCAGGCTGGCCCTCGCCGGCGCCGCCGCACCGGTCATTTCGGCCATTTACGGCCTAATTCGCGTGCCGATGGTCGACGCGCGCAGCGCTGCGGCCGACAAGGTGGAGGTCGGCTTGGTGCAGGCCAACATGAGCCTGATGGGCAAGCGCAAGAACAAGCGCGAAGGCCTGGACCGCCACCTCAAGCTCACGCGCGCGCTCAAGCAACAGGGTCCGCTCGACCTCGTGGTGTGGAGCGAGACCTCGGTGATGGCAGCGGTTCGGGAGGACAACGCCGAGGCTACCCTACGCCAGCAGTTCACCAAGTCGCTCGGCGTGCCCGCGCTCTTCGGCAGCGTGCTCATGCGGCCGGTAGAGGACGCTCGCCAGTACGTGCTGTTCAATTCGGCCATCCTGACCGACAAGGCCGGCACCATGGTGGGGCGCTTCGACAAGCAATTGCTGCTCGCTTTTGGCGAGTACCTGCCGCTGGGCGAGACATTCCCGATCCTGTACGAATGGTCGCCACACACCGGCCATTTTCAGGCTGGATCGTCGTTCAAGCCCCTGACGCTAGGCGGCAGGCAGATCGCTGTCGTCATCTGTTACGAGGACGTGCTGCCGAGCTTCGTGAACCGCGTGATGAGCGAAGGCGACCCGGAGCTGATCGCCAACCTCACCAACGACGCCTGGTTCGGCGACAGCACCGAGCCGTGGATTCACATGGCGCTCGCCAAGCTGCGCGCCGTCGAGCATCGCAAGTTCTTCGTTCGCTCCACCAACAGCGGCGTGAGCGCATTCGTCGATCCCGTCGGGCGGCTGATCTCGAACACGAAAACCTTCGAGGAGAGCGCGCAGCGAGCGACGTTGCGCTGGCTCCAGGGCAAGACCGTTTACACCCATCTGGGTGACCTGCCGTGGTGGCTGGCGTCGGCGGCGAGCGTCTTTTTCGCGTTCAGGCGTCGCCGCGGCGTTCCGGTCACCGTGCGGGAGACCGGGGAACCGCCTACCGGGGAACCGCCTACCGGGGAACCGCCTACCGGGGA
>DATDEV010000800.1:0-3515 GCA_036522995.1 Polyangiaceae bacterium | reverse complement strand
TCTTGGAGGAAAAGATCGCGATCGGCGAGAGTAGGACCCAGCCACGAGAACAACCGGCGAGGCCGGCGAACGTTGCGCGGAGCTCACGTCTTCACGAACTACCTGGCGCTACGGCGCCCGCGTAGGCGCTGGAGCAGCTCCTCGCGATTGGCGGGCGCCGCGACCGGCGCTGCTAAGCGCGGCCTGACTCCGCTCGGCTCGCGCTGGCTGCCAGGCGACGCCAGCGCCGGTGCCAGCTCCAGCTCGGTCATGCTGGCTCGCAGCTCGGGCGCGCTGAAGCGTTCCTGCTCGACCTGACTGGGCGGGTCGAGCTCGACCTGGCTCATGGCCGACGCTTCGGGCTGGCTCGCGCGCTCGGGGGGGGTCACGCGCTTCGCCTGGACAGCGCGCTCGATGAAGGCCTTGGTCGCCGCGCCGAAGCGTTTGAAGCGCACGCGCATGCCGCCGGGTCGGTCGCCCTGGGGCGCAACGACGCCCGCCACGCGGCCCTCCGCGCGAATCGGCTTCTGGCCATCGCTCAGCGCGACGTCGAACAGCACCGCCGTCTCGGTCGGCAGCTCATCGGCGCCGATCAGCAACATGCTCTTGGCGTCGATGCTCCACGCCTCGGCGTCCAGGTATTCCTGTTCGCTCGCATACGGACGGACGATGTGGACGACGACGGGATTCAAACGCTACCGAGCCTCCAGCTAGATCTCCCAAATTACGCTTCCTTCGACTTCGTCGCAACGACGTCTTTTGGGTGGGGGCAGGGGGCTGGCGGTGGTAGGGCGCGAGGCTATGGCGGCAGTTCGTAAAGTGCTCATTGTCGGCTCAGGTGGCAGAGAACACGCGCTCGCCTTGCGTTTGCTAGCGTCAGCTGCGGTCGAAGAGGTGATCGTGGCCCCCGGCAACGCCGGAACCGCTGCGCCGCCACCAGCGCTGCCCTACAAACGCCTACGTAACGGAGGGCAAGACGCCCCGCTCGCGATCGCCAAGCGTGAGGGCGTGGACCTGGTGGTGGTAGGTCCGGAGGGGCCGCTGTGCGATGGGCTAGTGGATGAGCTCACCCGTGAGGGTTTTCTCACGTACGGACCGAGCAAGCTCGCGGCCGAGCTCGAGGGCTCCAAGGCGTTCATGAAGGGTTTTGCGGTGCGCCACGGCATTCCGACGGCGCGCCACGTGGTGGTCGGAGACGGCGCTGCCACTGCCAGTGACCTCGAAGCGCTGGTGCGATCATTCGAGATTCCGCCCGTGGTCAAGGCCGACGGCTTGTGCGCCGGCAAGGGGGTGGTGGTCGCCGAGAGCCATGAGGAAGCGCTCGCGGCGGCTCGCGAGATGCTGTCAGGTCAGCGCTTCGGCGACGCCGGCGCCACGGTGGTGCTCGAGGAGCGCTTGGTGGGAGAGGAGGCCAGCATCCACGCCATCTGTGACGGCGAGCGCTACGTGGTGCTGCCCGCAGCGCAAGATCACAAGCGCATCTTCGACGGAGATCGGGGACCCAACACCGGCGGCATGGGTACTTACGCGCCCGCGCCGGTGGTCACGCCCCAGGTGATGGAGCGCTTCGAGCGCGAGGTGATGGTGCCGGTGATGCGAGGCATGGCCGCAGAGGGGCGACCGTTCCGCGGCACGCTCTTCGCAGGGGTGATGGTCACGCCCGAGGGGCAGGCCAAGCTCATCGAGTTCAACGTGCGCTTCGGCGATCCGGAGACGCAGGTCTTGATGGCCACGCTGGACGGCGACCTGACCGAGGCGCTGGCGTCGGCTGCGCGTGGGCAGCTCGACCCGAGCGCGCTTCGAGCTTCGGGTCACCACGCGATCTGCATCGTATTGGCGGCGGGCGGCTATCCGGATACGCCGCGCAAAGGTGACGTGATAAGCGGGCTGGCCGAGGCCACGCTCGATCCGGCCGTTCAGGTTATCCACGCTGGGACGGTGCTCGACGCCGCTGGCAACGTTGTCACCTCCGGTGGGCGTGTGCTGGGCGTCACGGCGAGCGCGCCGAGCCTCGCCAAGGCGCACACACTCGCCTACCAAGCCGTCGCCAAAGTCCATTTTCCAGGCATGCAATACCGGCGCGACATTGCGGGCCGGGCGGGCTTATCGCTCGGTCTCGTTGGCGGTTGGGGCCCCGCCCCCAACCGCTGATTGAGTTGCGCCTTCCCACTGCCTTGACGCTACGCGGCACGGGCGCTACGCCGTCTCCCCGTCTCGTCAGGTTGGGGCCCCACCCCAACCACACAACTGCCGCAACGCTCGCATTCTGGTTTCTGGAGGAACATGGCTCGTACAATCAATTTCAACGCTGGTCCTGCTGCGCTCCCGCTCGGAGCTCTCGAACGCGCTCAAAAGGAGCTACTCGACATCGGCGGCACGGGCATGAGCGTGATGGAGCATAGCCATCGCGGTAAGGCATACGAGGCGGTGCACAACGAAGCGATCGCGCTCGTCAAAGAGTTGCTGGCTGTGCCCGACAACTACGACATCCTGCTGCTTCAGGGCGGCGCCAGCCAGCAGTTCGCCGTCGTGCCGATGAACTTGCTGCCGCAGGGCAAGAGCGCCGACTACATCCTGACCGGCTCCTGGTCGCAGAAGGCGTACAAGGAAGCCAAGACCCTCGGCACGGCGCGCGTCGCCAGCAGCACCGAGAAGGACAAGAAGTTCACGCGCATTCCGGCGCAGAACGAGCTGGATCTGGACGCGAACGCGGCCTACGTCCACATCACCAGCAACAACACGATCTTCGGCTCGCAGTGGGCCGAGTTCCCGAACGTCGGCAATGTGCCGCTGATCGCCGACATGTCGAGCGACATCGCCTGGCGTCCGATCGACGTCTCCAAGTTCGGCCTCATCTACGCTGGCGCTCAGAAGAACCTCGGCCCGAGCGGCGTGACGCTGGTCATCGTGCGCAAGGACCTGGTCGAGGCGGGCCGCAAGGACATCCCGGTCATCTTCCAGTACCGCACGCACTCGGAGAACAATTCGCTCTACAACACGCCGCCGACCTTCGGCGTGTACCTGCTGCGCAACGTGCTGGCGGAGCTCAAGAGCGGCGGCGGCCTGAGCGCGATCGAGAAGATCAACCGCGAGAAGGCCAAGCTGCTGTACGACGCCATCGAGGCGCGTTCGGACGTGTTCGCGGCTCCGGTCGAGAAGGGCTCGCGTTCGACCATGAACGTGGTGTTCACGCTCTCGACGCCGGAGCTCGAGACGGAGTTCCTGGCCGAAGCCAAGAAGCGCGGCATGGAAGGCCTCAAGGGTCACCGCTCCGTCGGCGGCATGCGCGCCTCCATCTACAATGCGGTCTCGCGTGAGTGGGTGGCGGCTCTGGCCGACCTGATCAGCGGCTTCAAGAAGTAAGCGCCGTTCGGGAAAGAACAGGGTTGGGGCCGGGGTAGGTCCCACCCAGCCCCAACAATACGTCTCGGACAGCAGCGGTTGGGGCTGGGGCCCCAACCGCCACGAGACCGTGGCCCGGTGTTTCACGCTGTGCTGGCGAGGGCGCGTGCTCTAGCCTCGTCCGGCTTTCGGCC
>DATDEV010000799.1:0-2513 GCA_036522995.1 Polyangiaceae bacterium | reverse complement strand
CTACCGGCCCGGCTGCGACGAGCAGAACCAGGGCGCCCCGGGCTGCACGAGCTTCGGCATGCTTTCCACGCACAGCTACCTGGCCGGCTCGATGTTTGGCCAAGGCCTCGGTGTCTTTCTCGTCGACACCATCAAATGGAGCGGTGGTCGCATCCACGGCGGCACGCTGGCCATGAACGTGGGCGTGCCCGCCGCGCTGGCTGTCATCACCGGCGTGGGCCGCTCCGCCGGCAACTGGGAGACGGCGGGTCAATCCTGGGGCAGCGCAGGTATCGGCGCGCTCATCGGTCTGGGCATGGGCGCCCTGTACGCGTCCGCGCAGCGCCCCGAGTGCGGCTACGGCGGCGATCTTATTTGCTGGTAGCCGGCGGCGGAGGGCTCGGCGCAGCAGGGCTCGGCGCAGGGCGCTCACTGCCGACCACCTGGTTCCAGAGCGAGGGCGCGCTCGCCTCGAGCTTGCCCTTGCCGCCGAGCTTGAAGACACGCTCCAGATCGCTCTTGCGCACGGTGCCTTGATTCGCGTCTTGCACCACCACCTGCTCCACCACGCGCATGCCCTTGTCTTGGAACACGGGGGTCGCGGTGAGCCGGTATTTCGAGAGCCCGGGCAAACCTGGAAACGGGCGGTAGTCGACGCGGTCGAGCGGCAGCTCGGCAGCGCGCGTGAGCCGACCCGAGCCGAGCAAGAACACGGTGAAGGCGGTCTCGCAGGGTTGACCCGGCTTCACGTCGGGGCCGCAGCCCTCGTCGATGGCGGTGACCAGAATGCGCGAGCCCATGCGCTCCAGCGCCAGCCGCGTGGTCTTGACCTTACCTCGCAAGGTCCCGGTGCCATACACCTCGGCGTAGCCTTCGCGCGAACGCACCAGCGCGAGCGGCCCTGCGGAGGAGCCGTCCGAAAAATCGAAGGTGCGCAGCCACACCACGCGAAACCCGTCGGGGCCGGGCGTGACCACGGCGTGGTCCGGCTTGGCCGGAAGCGAGCCGGTGCGCGGCCCCTCCGCTCGCAACAGCTCCGCTTCACTGAAGGCCGGGCGACCTGCGCAATCCGCTGAATCGGCCTCGACGGTGGCAGAGCCGGCATCGAAGCCGGGCAGCACCATCTTCCAGTAATCCTCGGGCTTGGCCTTCGACACGCCGCTCGTGTTGCGCTCGAGCGGCTGGATGCAGATCGGCACCGGCACGGTGCGGCGCGCGCGGTCTTCCATCTTGGACGACTCGACCGCGCCTGCGCAGCCACAGCCGAGGAGCCCCACCAAAACCAGCGACAGGCTACGGGTCGTCATCGCTTACAGCACCTCGAGCGTGTCGATCACGCGCAGCAGCTCCGGGCTGACTTGAGAGATATCGTCGCCTTCGTAAACCACCTGCACGACCACGACGCGCGAATTGCCGCGCACCAGGTACTCGCGGGCGCGGCTGGTGAGCGGCTTCTTGGCGGCCTCCACGCTGCGCTCCACGCTGTAGGCTCGCCCCTGACCTATCCCGACCGCCACTGGCACGCGCTTGCCGGTGACCTTGGCGCCGAGCGCCTGCGCGTCCTCTTCGTAGCGTTGCAGCATGTCGCGCCAGGGGTCGCCGACGTACTCCGGCCGCTCGTAGATGGCGAACGAGTAGGCGTTGGGGGACACGTAGCCGACGTACGCCTGCCCTTCCTGGTTGCTCGCGTCGCGCAAGAGCCAATTCTTGGGCTTGGAGAGGTGGATGCCGCGGCGCAGCACCGTCACCCCCACGTACTCGGGCGCCTCAGCCTGGGCCGCGAAATCGAGCGGCGGGTAGCGCTCCTCGAAGTCCTTGGAGCCCTCGCCGGTGGCGACGGCCCAATCGTAGAAGGTGCGGTTCTTGGCCGCGACGTCGGCAGGGCCGCCGCAGCCGCCAAACGCCACCGCTCCCAACACCAGCCAGCTGCTCACCCAACGGTCCGACACGCTCCGACCCTAGTTCCGCGACCCAAAACTCGCAATCGTTTCGACGCCTCCGACGGTCAGAAGCAGATTTTCAGTATGGGCAGCCCCCGAGCTTTGCTAAGACGCAGCCATGACGCGCAGGGCTAGAAGCGTGGGACCGGCGGCAGCGCTGTGCTGGCTCCTCACCGGCTGCGCTTCGCCGATGTTCGAGATCAACGACCGCTCGAACGTGGACTCGTACGTGGTCAGGGTGCCCGCAGCCGGTCCCGGCAGCGAGACCGAACCGTCAGGCCTGCGTTTCAAACCGGGCCTGTGCGACGGCTCGGATCTGCGGCCCGAGCAGCGCACCCTCGACGAAGCCAATCTGATCGAGTTTCTGAACAAGCAGCAACTCGACGTCCGTGTCGAGCGGCCCCGCTCCGACCTCATCTACCTGATCGTGGGCGGCGCCGGCACCAACGTACCGGTCCGGCTCCGCGTGGCCGTGCTCAAAAACCCCGACGAGGCCGGCACCGAGCTGCACAACGCGCTGCTCCAGCATGGCTCCGGCGCCTGGGGCGTGCGTCGCGCGAACCTGGCGGTGCTGGGCGCCATCGGCTCGCTCGA
>DATDEV010000798.1:0-10626 GCA_036522995.1 Polyangiaceae bacterium | reverse complement strand
CACCCGTAGCGACGTCCCAGCCCTGTCAGCCGTCGGTTCCCGTCGCTGAGCAGCGCGGCCCCAGCCCCCTCATGATCGGCGCCGCGTCGCTGGCGGTGGTCTCGCTGGTGGTGGGCGTCGTCTTCGGCGCGAAGGCACTGGCCGACGATCCCGAGGACGAGCGCACCTCCCCAACGCTCTCGGTGGAGGCACTGCGGGCTCGCGGCGAGCGTGCCCAACGTGAGGCGGTCGTCGCCGATGTGGCGTTCGCGCTGGCGGCAGCCTCGGCCGGTACCTTCATCGGCCTCTGGGCGCTGCAGCCCAGCCAGCCCCAGGCCCGCAGCGCTGGCGTCACCGTGAGGGGTTATTTTTGATGCCGCCGAGGTCAGCCCTCGCCTGGAGGTCAGCCCTCGCCTGGATCCTGCCTGCTGTCGTCAGCTGCAGCTTGCTCGTGGGCGGTGCTCCCGAGCCGATGGCGTGCTCGGAAGAGGGGCGCTCGGGACCGCCGGCCTGCGACCCTGGCTTCAGTTGCCAGGCCGGCGTGTGCCTCGCGGACCCGGCCGGAGGCGGTCCCGGCGATCCGGCGAGCGCGGCCGGTGGCATGGCGGGGGCGCCGGGAACTGACGGGGCCGGACGGGCTGGGCAGGGCGGAGAAGGCGGTCACGGTTAGCCGGGGCAGGATGACGCTTGCCGCCGGACGCCGCTGCCTCCCAAGATGAGAAGCCTCGCCAGCCGGCACGGCCATGCCTGCAGAAGCTCGTGACTCCACCGTCCCGCCGCTGGGCATCGCCACACTCCGCGTTTGCCCGCGCTGTCGTGCGCCCGCTCCCGCCGGCGCGAGCTGGGACGCCTGCTGCGCGGAGCACCAGTTGGTGTTCGTGGAGGCGCGCGCTCTGGCCGAGAGCGCCAATGATCCGCTACTGGGCGTGACTCTGGCCGGGCGCTTCACGGTGCTATCGCGCATCGGTAGTGGCTCGATGGGCGCCGTCTATCGCGCGCGCCAGGGCGCGGTTGGCCGTGACGTGGCGCTGAAGATCGTGCGGCGCGATCGCGCCTACGATCCGGAGACCAAACGGCGCTTCGAGCGTGAAGCGCGCGCCGTGTCCACGCTGAAGAGCCCGCACACCGTCACGGCCTTCGATTTCGGTGAGGCCGAAGACGGTTCGTGGTTTTTGGCGCTCGAGATGCTCGAGGGCGAAACGCTCGGTGAGCGCCTGCGGCGAGAAGGCCGCATCGAGTGGGGGGACGCACTGCGCTTCGCCCGCGAGGCGCTCAAGAGCCTGGCCGAGGCTCACGCGCAGGGCATCATTCATCGCGATCTCAAGCCAGATAATCTGTTTCTGGCGCTCACTCACGATCCGACTAGCGACAGCGAGGTCTGCAAGATCCTTGATTTTGGCATCGCCAAATGGGTGCGCGACGAGGACGCGCCGGTCGACCAGCTCGAGACACTGGCGGGCACCGTGTTCGGCACGCCGCGCTACATGTCACCCGAGCAAGCGCAGGGCATTCAGCTCGACGCGCGCTCCGATCTGTATTCGCTCGGCGTGCTGCTGTTTCAGATGCTGACTGGCCGCGCGCCGTTCGTCGACGACGACGCGGTGGTGGTGATGGCCAAGCACATCAAGAACCCGCCGCCGAGCTTCGCCGAGGCCGCGCCGGGGTTGGTCGTGCCCGAGAGCGTGGAAGCTGCGGTGCGCCGCGCGCTCGAAAAGCTGCCGGAGCAGCGTCCCGACAGCGCCGAGCAGATGCTGAGCGAGCTGGAGCTCGCGGCCACGTCGACGCGAGCCGTGGAGAGCGGTGTGCGTCCGCACGTGCCGTCGAAGGCCGACGATCTGCCGGAGAGTCTGCGCCTCGCCGAGCGGCGCACTTGGGTGCTCGCTTCGCTGCTCGGCGTCGCTCTGCTCGCGCTGGTCGGGCTCACGCTCGCGATTTGGGGGCGTCCGAGGTCCATGATGGGCGTGCAGGTCGCAAGCGCGGTGACGCCCAGTGTTGCGAGCACGGTGACGCCCAGTGCTGCGAGCGCGGTGACGTCCGATGCACCTACAGTGGCTCCTGCGGCAGCATCCAGCACGGCACTGGAAAATTCCGCTTCGATAGCGGATCCCGCTGGTCACGATTTACCTGCGTCACCGAGCGCTAGCGCCGGGCAGCTGCGTGCCCAGCCAGCTCCGGTGAGGAAGCCGGGAACGAAGGGCAAGCCTGCCACGTCACTCGAACGACGCGGAAACGAGCGCTACGGCCGCTTCGAATGAGCAGATCGAGCCGGGTCTCCGGCGATCAACGAGAAATGATGAATGGGGCTGGGGCCCCATCCATCCACGAGACAGACCCAGTGGGACAAAATCACTTAGTGATGTGTTTGATCGTCGCGTTGCGGCGGTTGGAGTCAGCGTGTTAGCGTCGCTCGCCAATATGGACCCTCGTGAAACGGAGGCGCTGGTCCAGCGACTGGTCCAAAATCCCCATGACCAGGACGCGATCACGCAAGCTCACCAAGCCGGGCAGAGCGACCCGAAAGGCTACGCTCTTCTGCTGGAAAAAGTGGGTACGGCCACTAGCGATCCGGCATTTGCCTGTCACTGGCTGACCGAGTCCGCCAACGTCTGGACAACGACGCTCGGGGACGCGCACCGCGCCGCGCGCGCGTTGATGATCGCCATCGATCGCGATCCAACGCAGTCGACCCCGGCAGAGCGACTGGCGGAGCTGTATCGCGAAAAAGGCGACAGCAAGGCGCTGGTCGCGCTGCTCGAGCGACGGGCCAAGGCCCTCGCCGCCGCCGCCCAGCAAGACGTATCGCTGCGCAGTCAAGTGTCGACGCTGCACGAAGAGCTGGGCCAGCTGTGGGCGGCGCCGCCGCTGTCACAGCCCAAGAAGGCGATCGAGAGCTACCGGCGTGCGGTCGAGTTCGACGACACCAGTCAATTCTCGATCTACTCGGTGCGCGAGCTGCTCAAGGCCGACGGTCGCTTCGAGGAAGCAGTGCCGTACTTCGAGCTCGAGCAGCGCTTGGTAAATGACACCGAACGCCAGGTTGCGCTCTACCAGGACGAAGGCGAAGTGCGGAAGCAGGCGGGAGATCTCGCTGGTGCCGCGCTCGCGCTGCGCCAGGCGCGCAAGCTCGATGGCGGTGTTGATCCGGCGCTCAAGCAACAGCTGGCCACCGTGGTGCTGGAGCGCGTTCAGGCGCGCCAGCAGCTGCCGGCAGCCGAGCTGGCAGAGGCAGCGCAGCTGTTCGTGGAGCTCAGCGAGGAATATCCGGGCGAGCATGGTTTCAGCTACGCCCTGTGCACGCTCGAGATCGAGCCAGCCAACGACCGCGCGATGCAGCTGGCCCTTTACTATGGCGAGCAGACGGGCCGCGTGCTCGAAGCGGCGTCCAAGGCTGCCGGCTACCTCAAGAGCAATCCCTCTGGCGCCATGGCCGCAGAGGCACGCAAGCTGGTTTCTACGGCGGCAGAGGCCGGCGGCGACGACTCGCTGATCGAGGCGCTGGCGCCGGCGCCAGGGGCCGACGTGGGCGATCAAGTCCAGGGCCTGATCGACGTCGCGCAGGCCCTGGTGCGCAAGGCGAAGAAGAACGAAGCGGCGGCGAAGTTTCGCGAGGTGCTCAGCTTCGATCGCTCCAACGAGGACGCCATCACGTTCCTCGAGCCTTACCTACGCCAGACGCGCAAGTTCCAGGATCTGCGCGACGTGCTGCTGGCTGCCGCCCGCGACGCCAACGCCGATGAAGACCGGCGCAAGGCGTACTTTCGCGAGGTGGCGCAGCTCTGCGAGACCCAGCTGCGCGACGCCGAAACGGCCACCGCGGCGCTCAAGGAGTTGCTGGTGCTGGACGTGGCCGACGAGGCCGCGCGCGGCCAGCTCAAGCGGCTGCTCGAGAAAGCCCAGCAATGGGACGAGCTGGCGCTGGTGATGGCGCAAGAGGCCGAGCACGAGGACGACGTCGAAGCGCGCATTTCGCTGGAAAAGACGCTGGCCAAGCTGCACGAGCAAAAGCGCAAAGACCCAGTGGCTACCGGCGAGGCTTGGGCGCGCATCGCCAGCCTGGCGTCGGGTGACGACGAGGCCATCAACACCGCCGTCGGCTACTTCGAAAAAGCGGAGCGGCCGGACCTGGCGGTGGCGGTGCTCACCGACAACCTGCCCGCGATCTCCAGCGACGCCACCCGCGCCGAGCTGCTCTCCAAGCTGGGCGGCTTGCGCACCCTCACGGGCGACTCGCTCGGTGCGGGTGAAGCCTTCTCGGAAGCGGCCACGCTCACCAAGCAGGCAGCGCTGTGGGAACCCGCGGAGCGAGCCTTCGTCGCGGCAGAAGCCTGGGACCAGGCAGCCACTGCGGTAGACGAGCGCGCGCAGCTGGCCGCCGATCCCATGGCCAAGGCGGCGCTCTTTGCTACCGAGGCCGAGTACCTGCTCAAGGCAGGTGACGAGGCCAGCGCGGTGCTGCGGCTGGAGCAGGCGACGGAGCTCGACGCCAAGCACGAGCTGTATGCGACCGCGCTCGAGGATCGCTACCGGGGCGGCGAGCGCATCGCCGATCTGGTCAATTATCTGCTGCGGCGCGCTGAAAAGGTCGACGATAAGGCCTTGCGTCAGAGCCTGCGCAGGCGCGCGGCGAAGGTCCAAAAGGACGAGCTGACCGACGCTGAAGCTTCGCGCGCCACGCTGAGCTTGCTCCTCGAAGACGGCGACGACGCCGAGGCCTTGTCGGTCCTTGCCGACGACTCCGAAGGGCAGGGCCAGCTCCCGGCTGCCGTCGACTATCTGGAGCGCCTGATCAAAGTCAGCAGCGACCAGGAGCAAAAGGTCGCCACGCTACTGCGCTTGGCCGGCATGGTGGCCGAGGGACTCAACGACTCCAGTGCCGCGATAGCGGTGTACGAGCGGGTGCTCGCCGAGCACGAGCCCAAGCACGATCTGGCCCTGACGCGCATCGCGGAGCTGTACGAGAAGCTCGGCGACCCCAAGGGTCGCGCCGCCACGCTCGAACGCCGTCTGAGCGCGCTGGAGGATCCTGCGCTCCGGCTAGACGTGGCCGAGAGCCTGGCCCAACTTTACGAAGGACCGCTCGCTGACCCCAAGTCAGCAGTGCGCGTGCTCGACATCGTGCGCGAGCTCGATCCCGAGAACTTCGACGCCGTGCAGCGCCTGTGCGAGCTGTGCGAAAAGCTCGAGGACTGGGCGCGCGTCGCGACCTTCCTGAGCGTGCTGTCCGAGGTCGAGGGCGACGAGGACGAGGTCAGCAAGATGATCCGCCGCATGGCGGAAATCCTGCACGAAAAGGTGGGTAAGAGCGACGAGGCGCTGGCTGCGCTGATGGAGGTCGCCGATCGCGGTGACGAAGCTTGCCGCCAGGAATACGTCGCGCTCGGCGACAAGCTCGGCTGGAAGGGCGTCGTCGCGACAAAGCTGGTCGAGTGGTACATGGAAGCGGCGGTGGGCCCAGCGCGCAACGCTGCGCTCAAGGGTGCGTTCGAACGCTTCGTGTCGGTGGGTCGCGACGCCGACGCGGCCGCGGTAGCCAAGGAGCTGGCGCGCACGCGTGGCGCCGATCCCGATATCGCCAAACAGCTGGAAGAGATCGCGGTCAAGCTCAAGGATCTGGACGCACTCGGTATCGCTCACGATTTGATGGTGGGCGAGCTGTCGGGGCCAGCGCGCGCCGAAGAGATGGTCCGTCAAGCCGAGGTGCTGCTCCGCGCGGACGTCAGCGTCGACGAGGCGCTGCAGCACGGTGAGCAGGCAATGACCAGTGTCGCACCCAGCGACGTGGAGCCGCTGCTCCAGCGGCTCTCCAGGCTCGCGCCGGAGCCAGCGCAATCGATCGGCATCTACGAACGGCAAGTGACGCGCTGCAAGGCGCCTGCCGACAAGCTGGCAGCCCTGGGGCGTGCAGCTTCGGTCGCTGCCGAGCATGGCGTTTACGACAAGGCCCGTGCCTTCTTCGACCTGGCGCTGAGCACCGGGGCGACCGACGAGACGCTGTCGCAGCTCGAGGACGTAGCCGTCAAATCCGACAAGGCGCGCAGCGTCGAGACGTTGCGTCGCACGCTCGCCGAGGCGATGGCAGCCGGTGGCCAGGGTTCGCGCGATGGCGGACGGTCTCGCGGCATCTTGCTGGGGCGAGCCGCTTCGCTCGTGTATCGCGAGCTGAAAGACGTCGACAAGGCCTTCGCCTGGTTGGGCGATGCGATCGTGACGCACGTTGACGATGAGCGCCTCGATGCGCTCGAAGCGCTGGCGAGCGACGTGGGAGACGCGCGGCGCGCCGAAGCGGTGCTCACGCGCGCGCTCGACGAGGTGTTCGACGGTCCGCTGGTGCGCAAGCTGCTGGCGCGGCGCGCGACGCTCCGTCGCGACAAGCTAACGGACAAGGTGGGCGCCGCCGGCGATCTGAAGCGCCTGCACGATCTGTCCCCGTCCGACACCGCAGTGATGGAGCAGCTGTCTGGGCTCTACACGGAGCTTGCCGACTACCGCGGCATGGTGCAGCTGTTCGAAGATCAGATCCTGCGCGGCAAGGACCCCGGTTCGCGCGCCGAGCTGGCGCGCAAGGTGGCGCGGCTGTGGGAGGAACGATTCGACGATCCGCGTGAGGCGGCCGACGCCTGGCGTCGGGTGCTGCGCATGAAGGCAGGTGATGCCGAGGGCACCGAGGGGCTCGAGCGCGCCAAGCAGGCGATGCTCAAGCGTCCGAAAGAGGATTCGGACGCCAAGGCGTCGCCGTCGCCCAAGGCCGCGGAAGCCCCGGCGCTCCCTGCGCCCGAGCCGCCCGCTGCTGCGCCTCTCGAGCCGCCAGCGCCTGCCGCTGACGCCGCGACGCTTGCCGCAGCCGAAGGGGCTCCCGGCGACGCTGCTGCGGTTGCTCCGGCGGAAGCCGCTGCGGTTGCTCCGGCGGAAGCTGCTGCGGTTGCTCCGGCGGAAACCGCTGCAGCGCCAGCGGAAGCCGCTGCGCCGCCGCTCCAAGCTGCGGCGCCAGCCGCCGAAGTGCTGCCGGTGCCCGAAGCCGGTGCGGAGCTGCCGCCTCCGTCTTCGGCGCGTCAACCCAAGCTCGCGCCGCCGCCCAAGCCGGCGAAGAAGAAGGGTGACAAGCCCAGCGAAGTCGACGCTTCGTCCGCGCCGCTGGCCCCGCCCGCGCCTGCGCCAGAGGCCGCACCTGAGCCGGCCGAGGCGACCCCAGCGAGCCCGCCGACCGAGAGCGCCAGCGCGTCAGTCGCAGCGGAGCCGCCCGTCGACATCCCGGTCGACCTCGGCTCGGAGGCGGTGACCAACCCGCCGCCACCTGCTCCGAGCTCAGCGCCGGCCAGCAGCCGGCCGCCGCTGCCTCCGCGCAAGCCCCCGCCGCCTTCGATGCGGCCGCCGCTCCCCCCGCCGACGGGTGGTAGCAAGGCGCCTCCGCCGCCTCCGCCCAAGGGCGGCAAGGCGGGCGCGCCCCCGCCTCCGCCCAAGGGCACCAAAGCGCAGGCTGCAGCGCCCGCCAAGGCCGAAGAGGTTGCGCCCGCGGCGCCCTACACTTCGGGCACCTCGGACGTCACCGAAATCCGTGCCCCGCTCGGGCTCGACGACGGTGAAGAGAACGAGGAGAGCGGCGAATTCTCGGTCGATGACGAAGAGTTGATCGACGACGACCGCGTCTGAACGCAGCTAGGCGCGGCCCAGCAGCAAGCGCCCCGAGCTGCCGTCGAGCGTGGCTTCGGGGCCTAGCAGCAGCGGTTCGTTCGGCAGGTCGTGTCCGAAGGGCAGACCGGCGACGATGGGCACGCCAAGCCCCCCGAGCTCACGCTCGATCACGTTCTCCAGCGGCACCGCATGGGGGCCGGCAGGGCAGTCGGTGAACCCGCCGAGCGCTACGCCTACCAGACCGGCGAGGTGCCCGCCGAGGCGTAGCGCGCTCAGCATGCGATCGATGCGGTACGACGACTCGGTCACGTCCTCGAGCGCCAGGATCGCACCGGGGGGCAAGCGCAGGCGCCCGGTCACCGCGCACGTGAAAAGCACCGTGAGGTTGCCTCCGACCAGCGGACCGTGCGCCGTGCCGGCACGCACGCTGACACCGGCCAGCACGCGGGGCGTGAGCGGCCGTTCGAGCGCTTCGAGCCAGCGCGTGCGAGCCAGCGCGTCACCACGACCCAGCCCGGCCGCGTTGTGGGCGTGGAGGGAGGCCACGCCGCTGCGCAGCGCTTCCACGTGCAGGGCGGTGACGTCGGAGAATCCGACCAGCCATTTCGGAGCGGCCCTGAGCACCCCGAAGTCGACACCGCTCGCGATGCGCGTGATGCCATAGCCGCCGCGGGCCGCGACCACGGCGGCCACGTGCGGGGCCGCCAAGGCCGCCTCGAGCTCGCGCTGCCGCCGCTCGTCCGGACCGGCCAGGAAGCCGTCTCGCTCGAACATGCCCCAGTCGAATTCCACGCGATAGCGCTCGCCCAAAAAGGCAATTCCCGACAAGGCGAGCGTCCGGTCGAAGGGGCTCGCTGGGGCGATGACGCGCACCGTTGCGCCAGGCAGAAGCGGCGGGGGAATCACGAGCGGGAGCACGCGCTCTCACGCTAACATGCCGCGGCCCCAGTCATGCAGCGCAGCGCCCTCGTTCGACTCGCCGATGTGGCCCAGAGCACGCTCCCGTTTTTATCGCGGGTGCGGCATGCGGCAGGCCGAGCGCGTGACGAGCTCCGGCTGCGCTTGCTGGGTGACGATTTCGAGGAACGCGTGCGCACGCTCGAACGCCGCTACGTCACGCTCGGTGGGGATCCGTTCGGCTTCGATCCGGAGACCGCGCGTCAAGCCGCCATGGTGGTGGCGGTGTTTCATCGCCTGTACTTCCGCACCGAGGTGTTCGGCATCGAGCACGTACCGGCCGGGCGTGCGCTGCTGATTGCCAATCATTCGGGGCAGATCCCGATCGACGCCGCCATCATCGGCTCGGCCATGTTCTTCGACGCGCGGCCGCCGCGCGTGACGCGAGCCATGGTCGAGAAGTGGACGGCGACCTTGCCCTTCGTTTCGGCGTTTTTCAGCCGGGTGGGGCAGGTGGTGGGGCTGCAAGAGAACGCGGTTCGCCTGCTGGAGATGGGCGAGCTGGTGTTGGCCTTCCCGGAGGGCATGCGCGCCATCAACAAGCCCTTCGCACAGCGCTACCAGCTGGAGCCGTTCGGACACGGCTTCATGCGCCTGGCCATGCGCACCCAGACTCCGATCGTGCCCGTGGCGGTGGTCGGCGCCGAAGAGCAATACCTCAGCTTCGGCAACATCGAGTGGGCGGCGCGCGCGCTGGGGCTACCGGCTTTCCCGCTGCTTCCGCAGCTGCTGCTGCCGGGCGGCGCCATGCCGCTGCCGACCAAATACCGCCTGCATTTTGGCGAGCCGATGCGCTTCTACGGCGATCCGGACGACGACGACGCCGTGATCGGCGACAAGGTGTGGCTGGTGCAGCAGACCATCAACGAGCTTTTGCGGCGCGGGCTGAAGGAGCGTCGTGGGGTGTTTTTGTGAGCCAGTTTTCGATCGATTTGACCGACAGCGAGCTCGGCCCGGTGCTGGTGACTGGCATCTGCGGTCGGCTGGGGCGCGATCTGTCCCGTTTGCTACACCGCAAACGCAAGGTGATCGGCGTGGATCGACGCGCGTTCGTCGATCCGCCCGGCGACGTCGAGCACCACCAGATCGACATTCGTAGCAGCCGAGCGCGTGAGATATTTCGGCACGGCGTGAGCGCGGTGGTGCACTTGGGGGTGATGCACGATCCGCACGAGAGCTCGGTCGAGCACCACGACTTCAACGTCGTCGGTCTGCAGAAGGTGCTCGAGTACGTCGAAGCCTACAAGATCCCGAAAGTGGTGCTGCTCTCCAGCGCCAACGTCTACGGCCCGCGCCCCGACAACCCGCAGCTGATCCGTGAAGATGCGCCACTACTCGGTGCAGGGCCCTTCAGCGATATCCGCGATCTGGTCGAGCTCGACATGCTCGTGTCGGCATTCTTTTGGCGTAATCCGACGACCGAAACGGTGATTTTGCGGCCCGCTCACATCCTGGGCACGGTCAAGAACGCGCCCAGCAACTACCTGCGTCTGGACGTCGTGCCGACGCTGCTCGGCTTCGATCCCATGATGCAGGTGGTGCACCAGCGTGACGTGCTGCAGGCCCTCGATCTGGCCCTGATCCCCGGCGTGCGCGGCACCTTCAATATCGGCGGCCCCGAGCCCTTGGCGCTGTCCAAGGCCATCTCCATCCTGGGACGGCGCATCCTGGCAGTGCCGCATTCGCTGGCCAAGGCGGCAGTCACGAATCTGTTTCGCTTTCGGCTCACCAGCTTTCCCGCGCCCGAGCTCGATTTCATCCGTTACGTTTGCATGGTGGACGATCAGAAAGCTCGTCGCGAGCTGGGCTACGCCCCCGAGCATGGCATCGAGGCGACGCTGCGCGCCGTCGACGAGGAGCGCTGGCTGTCGTGAGCCGGGCGGAGCGCTGGTGGCGCACGCTGCTCGCTGTGGCGTCCGCGGCGGTGCTGGTTGGCTGTCCGCCGGTGGTGAGCGATCCTCCGCCCCCGCCCAGCAAATCCGAGATCGTCTCGGCTCCACCCAAGGCGCGTGGCGCCCTGGCCGCGGGCACGGACGCCGCGCCCCAGCCCGAGGTGACCCC
>DATDEV010000797.1:0-2216 GCA_036522995.1 Polyangiaceae bacterium | reverse complement strand
GATGCCCCAAGTCCCCATGGCCGGCTGCGCTCCCGTGCCGAATCAAGCACCGTGACGGCGGCTCCAAGCCATTGGGCGGGGCGCCCGTGGCGGGCATGACTTCTGGCAGCGGCGGCGTCAGCGGCAAAACGGGCGTCGCTGGTGACACCTCCCCAGACGCGGGACGAGGTGATACCTTGGCCGATCTGGGAGAGCCCTCGGGGCCGAAGTCGATGCGTCACCTCCGCGAGCTTCTTGGTCTCCAGGACGAGCGGCTAGCCCGTTCGGCGGCCCGCATCCTGGCGCCGGCGCTGCTTGTCGTGGGTGTGTCGGTTTCCATCGCGATGGCAGCGAGCGAGCCTGGCACTGCACGCTTTTTCGACAACGTGTACTGGACGGTTGCCTACACGGCGGGCGCCCTGCTGGCCTGGCTCGGCGTGCGCAGCTCGACGCCTGAGGACAAGCGGCCCAAGCAGTGGTTCGCCTGGGCGCTCACGACCTACGCGATAGGGCAGCTGCTCTGGGACGCCCAAGTAGCCAGCGGCTGGAATCCATTTCCGGGTCCCTCTGACCTGTTCTACGTATGCCTGGGACCACTTACCGGGCTCGGCTGGGTTGCGATTTTGTCACGTAACGAGGGGCGCACCGCGCGACGCACGGCGATCCTGGATAGCGCCGGACTGAGCGTCGCAGTGCTGGCCCTGACGTTGGCGCTGTATCTGCCCAAGCGCGGCGAGTTGGCCCTCCTGCCCCTTTCGTTCTTGGTGGCGTATCCGGTCGCGCTGTGTTGGGCGGCTAGCACGGCGTTGACTGCGATACTGGCCTTGCGGCTAAACCCGGGGCGCGGTCTATTGCTGTTCGTCTTGGGCCTGTTCGGCAATGCGGCGCTCTGGCTCAAGTGGAACCTGCTCACGCTCGACAAAGCGCTCGCCGACGGGACGCCCCTGAATGCCTTGGTCGCAGTCGGTGCGTTGGCTCAGGGCACGGGCGCGCTGCTCTTGCGCAGCGACCCGGCGCCGTCGAAGCGCTGGGAGCGCTTTTGTGAAGGCGTGCTGCGTTTGCTGCCACTCTTCATCGTCGTGGTGTGCGCGCTGGCCGTGGTGCTGGCGTTCACGTTGCCCCACGTTCCGGCTGCCATGCGCTGGAGCGCGCTGGGCGGCGGGCTCGTGGTGGTCGTGATCGCGACGC
The DNA here is from genome assembly GCA_036522995.1 of Polyangiaceae bacterium. GTDB lineage: Bacteria > Myxococcota_A > Polyangia > Polyangiales > Polyangiaceae > PMG-095. The sequence goes on along the minus strand of DATDEV010000797.1, from coordinate 1,049 downwards.
TGCGGCAAAGCTTGCTGCTCGGGGAACGCGAGCGATTGATCGAGGCCGAGCGCGAGCTGCGCAGGGCCGAGGAAACCTTCCGGGTGCTGGTCGAGCAAGCCGCTGACGGCATCTTCATTGCGAACGGGGCGGGCGTCTATCTGGACGTGAACACGCGGGGCGCCGAGATGTTGGGGATGGCGCGCGAGGAAGTGATTGGTGAACGCATGGCCCACGTCGTTGCGCCCGAGCAGGTCGAGCGCATCGGTCCCGAGCTGGACCGCCTGTTGCGAGGCGAGACGGTTCACAGCTCCTGGACCTTTCGGCGCAAGGACGGCTCGCTCTTCTATGGTGAAATCACGGCCAAGCAGCTGCCCGACGGTCGCTTACAAGGGTTCGTGCGCGACGTGTCGGAGCGCCTGGCGCTCGAGGCGCAGCTGCGGCAGTCGCAGAAGATGGAGGCCATGGGGGTACTTGCGGCCGGCATCGCCCACGACTTCAACAACGTCCTGACCGCGATCCGTGGCAACGCGGCGTTGGCGGCGCAGGACGTGGGAGTGGCTCATCCGGCCGCGGGATCCATCGCCGATATCGAGCGGGCCGCCGAGCGGGCCACCGAGCTCGTGCAACGCATCTTGGCCTTTTCTCGGCCGCGGCCGCCGGCGTCCGAGCAGGTCAATCTGGCCACACTGGTCGGGGAGGTGGTCAAGCTGCTGCGTCCGACTCTGCCGGCCGGCATCGAGCTCAGGATGTCGCTGCCAAGCTCGTCGGCGCTGGTTTCGGCCGACCCCGACCAACTCCACCAGGTGCTGATGAACCTGTGCACGAATGCCTGGCAAGCCATGGACGGTAAGCCTGGCCACATCGAGTTGGGAGTCTCGCTGCGCAGGCTCTACGGCGACGAGCCGGGACTCGAGCTGGTAGCGGGTGACTACGTGTGCTTGGCGGTGACGGACACCGGGCGCGGCATGTCGAGCGCCACGCAAGAGCGCATATTCGAGCCCTTCTTCACGACCAAGGCGCCGGGCGAGGGCACCGGCCTCGGTCTTTCCATCGTGCACGGCATCATT
>DATDEV010000796.1:0-18672 GCA_036522995.1 Polyangiaceae bacterium | reverse complement strand
CTCGTCGAAAGAGCCAAGGCGCTGCTCGCCCGTTCGTCACCGGGCGTCTCGTTGGGGGAGCTGCATCGGCAGGCCATGCAGCTACTGGTCAGCAGTCTTGAGAAGAAGCGCTTCGCGATGGCGGAGCGACCGCGGAAAGCGAAGGAACCTGCCACAAAAGACCTGTCGGTCCACGCTGGCAACGCATTGCGTGGCAAGCAGCCAGAACCAACAACTGAACCCAGGGATGCCGCCGATTTGCGGTGCCGGACGAGAAACGCACCGCGCAAGCGCGCCGACGCGCCGACGAGAAACGCATCGGGCAAGCGCGGGAGACGCATCCCAGCCGCAATGAAACGCGAAGTGTACGCGCGCGATGAGGGGAGCTGCAGCTACGTCGATCCGCGCGGCCAGCGCTGCGGCGAGACGCACTTCTTGGAGCTGCACCATCTCACCCCCTTTGCCTGCGGAGGCGAGCAGGTCGCCTCGAATTTGGCCTTGCGCTGCGCGGCTCACAATGCGCTGGCCGCCGAAGCAGACTTTGGGCGCGGCGTCGTCGAGCAGAGACGCCATTCGGCAAAGCACGACTCTTTTTCCGCTCAAGCGCGCCTGGAGCTCGCGCCGCTCGACCACCGCGCTTGAAGCGCTCTCCCCAGCGCCTCCAGCGAAAGCGCTCTCCCCGGCGCCTCCGCTCGCCCAGCGCCGCTCCTCCGCGAAAGCGCTCACCCCGGCGTTGCGTCGCGCATGGCAGCGCGCGCGGCGTGGTCCGATTCGCTGGGTGCTCGCCCGGCGGGCGGGGGGTACGGGCGCGCTCGTCTTACGCTCGAGGCACGTCAGGGCGCGAGGACGCTGCGCAACCGAACGGTGCCGGTGACATCGGGGCGCACGCGGAGCTGACAAGCCAGCCGCCCCTTGCCGCCGAGCAGCGGGATCAGGTCGCGCTCGGCTTCGTTTTGAGCCTCGAGCAGCTCCTCACCTTCGAGCACTTCGACCTGACACGTGCCACAGCTGGCCGAACGGCAGGAAAACGGGATGGGGGCAAAATGATGATCGCAGATGTCGACCAAATCGCCACCCTCCGGCGCCTCGACCCGCTTCTCGGCCCCGAAGCGATTGGCAGCGAAGACGATGGTCGCCATCAGGTCGGAGCATAGCATCGGCGTGGGCGATCGTGCGACATTGGCCGAGCCGCTGGAGGGGGCAATGGCCCCTCCAGCCACAATGTGTTTTGCTGGTTTCGATGAGTGAGCCCGAGGAAGACCCCTTCGAGTGGGTCGGCGCAACGGTCGACGGTAAGTACCGGGTCGACAAGGTAGTTGGGCACGGCGGGTTCGGCATCGTCTACCTGGCGCACCACCTGGGCTTCGAAGAAAAGGTCGCCCTCAAATGCCTCAAGCTACCCAAGGAGCTGCAAGGTGGGGACCGCGACCGGTTTCGTGACAGCCTGGTCGCCGAGGGCCGGCTGCTGCTCCAGCTCTCGCGCGCCACCACGGGCATCGTTCAGGCGCTGGACGTCGGAGCCGTGGTGTCGCCGAGCAAGATCTGGACGCCCTACCTGGTGCTCGAGTGGCTCGAAGGCGTGCCCCTCGATCGCGACTTGCTGCAGCGTCGTCAGCGGGCTGAGGGCGGGCGCTCGGTCGGGGAGGCGCTGGAGCTGCTGAGCGGGGCGGCCCGTGCCCTCGGGGTGGCTCACGGCATGGGCATTGCTCACCGTGACATCAAGCCGGCCAACCTGTTTCTGGTGCAGCTGGCCGGTAAGCCGAGCATCAAGGTGCTGGATTTCGGCATCGCCAAGGTGCTGGCCGAGTCCGACAGCGTGACGCGCGCGTTCGAAGAAACGGGCGGCACCGTGCAGGCGTTTACGGCGCGCTACGGTGCCCCCGAACAGTTCAGTCGACGCTTCGGCGCCACCGGTCCGTGGACCGACGTGTTCGCGCTGGCCCTGGTCTTCATCGAAGTAGTGATGGGCTCGCCGGCGCTCGACGGCACCGATGCGGCGCAGCTGTTCGTCGCGGCGTCCGACAAGATCGTCCGGCCGACCCTGCGTAGCCGTGGCTTCGATCCGGGCGACGCTGTGGAAGCGGTGCTGGCAACGGCGCTGTCGGTCGATCCGCGTGAGCGCTATCCCAACGCCCAAGCCTTCTGGGACGCGCTCGGCAGCGCCGCCCGGCACGAGCCCGAACGGCTCAGTCTGCGGCCGCCGGTGATCGACGATTCACGCCCCACGCGCGAGCTGGGCACGGCCGGCTCTGGTCCTGGCTCCGGCTCCCGCTCCGAGCCGTTCTCGATGAGCGGCGGTTATGCGTCTGCTCCCGGAAGCCGCCAGGCGCCGAGCGCTGACCCCACGCGCGACGCGGCCAGCTCGCCCACCGAGCTGAGCTCGAGCCAGGGCATCGCCGCGCTCGACTCGGTATCGCAGCCCAGGCCACCCAAGAAGCGCGGCAAATTTGGGACTTTGCTGAGCGTGGCGCTGATCGCTGGAGGCGGCGCGGCCGCCGCGGTGTTGTGGCTCGATAACCCGCCCGCAGCGCCGACGGGCGTCCAGGAGCGCCCCTCGATCACGCAGCGCATCGAGGAGACGCTCACGCCGAAAACGCCCGACGCTCCGACACCGGTCGAGCCCTCGGCGACCACCAGCAGCTCCGCGACGCCCGAGCCTGCAGCTCCCCCAGCCGTCGTCATTGGCAAGCCTTGGGCAGGCACGCAATTCCGGCAGGTGGAAGGCGGCACGCTCGAGAGCAAGGGAATTTGGCTCGACGGTTTCCGCATCGTGCGGCGGCCCGAAGCCGCAGCTGGTCAAGACGCCGCGTTTCGCGCCTGCGGCGAGATAGGCCTGGGCCTGTGCACCGAGTCGCAGTGGGAGCTGGCGTGCAGCGCCTTCCCGGAGATCGGCAAAGATCGCTCGCTCACCGACAGCGTGGAAGCCAGCGCTGTCGTGGAACGCGGCGGCGCTGGTTGCGCCTCGCGCCAGCTGCTGCCGAGCGCGAGCGGCGGAGAGCAACTGGGCCTGTGCTGCGAACGCAGCATCGGCATGGCCAGCAAGAACCTGCAGAAGCAATTCCTCTCGTCCACCGGCAGCGTGCTGAAAAAGCTGGAAAGTGCGCTCAATCAGCACGATGCGGCGGCGCTGGTCGAGCTGCTCGACGACAAGGTGAAGCTCGACGGCGTCGAGCGCAGCAAGGCCCAAGTGGTGGGGCTGCTGGCACAAACCTTCAAGGCCTCACCCGACCTGGTGGTGACGCACGAGCGCTGCGAGGTCACGGTCCAGGCCAACAAGGTGGTCAAGCGTTCGAAGCGTGGGCGCCGGGTGACCAGCTACGAGACGAGCTCGTGGACCGCCGCCTGCGAGCAGCTGCGCCACCAGCGCGGCGAAGCAGTGCTGACCCGCGCCGAGTACGTGTTCAGCCCCGCCAGCAAGCTGCGCGGCATCTCGGCCAAGAACCAAGCGAGCGACTGATGCGGGCGGTGGTGCAGCGCGTGAGCGAGGCGCAGGTAACCGTAGCCGGTGAGCTGGTCGGCAAGATCGACGCGGGCCTGTGCGCGCTGATCGGCATCGGCCAAGGCGACGACGACGCTCCCGCGACGGCGCTGGCCGACAAGATCGTCAAGCTGCGCATCTTCGAAGACGCCGCCGGCAAGATGAACCTCGGCCTGCTCGACGTCGGTGGCAAGCTGCTGGCGGTTTCGCAATTCACGCTCTACGGCGACACCAGCAAAGGGCGCCGACCGAGCTTCATGGCGGCGATGGAGCCGACGCGCGCCGAGCAGCTGTTCGAACGCTTTTGCGCGGCGTGCCGGAGCCTGGGCGTTCAGGTCGAGACCGGGCGCTTTCGTACCCACATGTCGGTATCCCTGGTCAACGATGGCCCGGTTACGCTGCTACTCGACACCGACCCAGGCGCGGCCCCGTGAAACGCAACGCCGACACCTCGCCCGCCCCCCTGGCGCAAGCCCCCCCGCCGCCGGTCGACGTTCCCGAGTGGGCGCGACGCCTCGCCAGGCTGCTGGATAGCGCGATCACCATCCCCGGCACGGACGTGAAGGTCGGCCTGGACCCCATCCTGGGACTGGTTTTACCGGAGCTCGGCGACGCGCTCACGGCGGCGCTGTCGCTCGCGCTGCTCGGGGTCGCGCTGCGCGAACGAGTGCCGAAGGTCGTGGTTGCGCGCATGTTGCTGAACATTGCGTTCGACGCGATTTTGGGCGCGATTCCCGTATTGGGCGACGTCTTCGACTTCGCGTTTCGCGCCAACGACAAGAACCTCGCGCTGATCGAGCGGCATCGCGGCGACCGCACGCTGCCGGCGACGCTCGGCGATCGTTTGGTAGTGGCAGCGGCCGCGCTGGTCGGCTTGGCCCTGATCGCGCTGCCGCTCGTGCTCGGTGCGCTACTGCTCCGCTGGCTTCTACGTTAACGACCCCAACCGACAACGAGACAGTCAAACCCGCGCGGGCTTAACGCGTTTGAGGTAGTCTCGAGCGTGGCGGATGCGACAGAGCCTCGAGGTGCGCGACGTCTTCTTGGGACAGGTGCTGGAAAGCACGCTGCAGCCGGGGACGTCGTATCAGCTCGAGCACAAGCTGGGTGAAGGCGCCACGGCGCTAGCCTACCTGGCCAAGCGCCAGGGCCCCGACGGCGAATGGCCGGCAGTGATCAAGCTGATCCAGCCGCACGTGGTGAAGGACTCTAGCGAGCGCGCTCTCACCATCATCAAGAAGGAGGCCGTGGCGCTCGGACGCTTGAACGAGCGCGTGCCGCCCACGCCTTTCGTCGTGCGCTTGCTCGACACCGGGACCCTGGCCTTCAAGGCCTTCGGCAAGGCCTTCGACCTGCCCTGGATCGCGCTCGAGTACGTGCACGGCGGAATCGAAGGCACGACGCTGCACGATCGCGTCGGCTACTCGGTGCGCGAGACCGGATTTGCCTTCGATCCGCAGCGCGTCGCGCGCGCGGTGATGGCGCTGGCGAAGGGGATGGACGAGATCCATGCCGTGGGCGTCGTGCACCGCGACGCCCATCCCGGCAACGTGCTGTGCTGCGGCGCGGGCGAGACCGAAATTTTCAAGATGTCGGACTTCGGCATCGCGCGACCGATCGGACTTACGGCGACGTTTGGCGCGGTGACCATCGGCACGCCCGGCTACATCGCGCCCGAACAGTACGACGAGCGCGGCGTGGTGGGCCCGCTGTGCGACCTGTTCAGCCTGGGTGCGATCGTGTTTTACGTGCTCACGGGCGAGAACTTGTTCGAGGGCCGCTCGCCGGGGCAGGCCATGGCCTCGACCAAGGCGTCTACCCGCCGCAGCTTGCTCGACGTGCCGACCCTGGCCTTCGAGCTGCGTGAGCGCGAGGCGGCTTGCCTGGCGCTCGACCTGGCGCTGGCACGCGCCACCTCCCTCAACCCGAAAGATCGCCCACAGAACGGCAGGCTCTTCGCCGAGAGCCTGCTGCCCTGGCTCAGCCCCGACCCCAACAGCGCCAGGCCGAGCCGGCGCTGGATGAACAGCATGGAGGCGCTGCGCTCGCGCGAAATGGTGGAGGAAACGAACTGGACCGTTCGCCACCCGCCCGGCGACGATCGCCTGGTCACCAACGTAGCCTGGGACGCCGCCGGCAACGCCCTGGCGCTGACCACGCGCGGGCCCACCTTTTGGGACGGCACGCGCTGGCTGGATCTGCCGGCCGGTGGCTTGCCCGCGCCCGACTCGATCCGCTTCGTCGAGCGGCTCGGCGCCGCCTCCTGGCTGATCGGCACCGAAGGCGCTCAGCTGCTGGAGTTCTCGCGCGACGGCGCGCGTGAGCTGGTGCGCGGTCCCGATCCGAGCTTCGCCTTTTCGGCCGGCACGACCGAGCTCGACGACTTGGCCGTCATCATCGGTGAGCGGCGCGGTGAGCCGCCTACCCTCTTCACGCTGATCGGCAGGCGCTGGCTGCGGCCGCTACCGGTCAGCGGTGCCTCGACCTTGACCGGCGTGGCCCGCATCGACGACGAGCGCTTCCTGGTCGTCGGGCGCGGGGTGGACGGCGCTGCCTTCGCGGCCGTGCACTGGCCCCTGCATTGGTCGCTGCAGCAGCTCGAAACCCCAAAAAGCCGTGCCTTTCTGGCATGCGCGTCGCGTGCCGACCGCAAGCTGGTGGTGGCGGTGGGTACCGACGGCGTGGTCGTGGAAATCGAGGACAACGGCGTCACCGCCCGCAGCGTGCCGACCGCGCCAGACATGGTGGCGATTGCCGTCGACACCTTGGGTCGCCAATGGGCCGCCGGGCGCGGCCGTGTCTACTCCAAGCGCATCCAGGGCGAGTTCACGTGCGTCTGGGAGCACCAGGCCTGGCAGCCCCCCTTCGTCGGCATCATGGCCGAGGTGGGCTCCATCGTGGCCGTCACCGTCGATGGCGCAGTGCTCGAATGCCGCTCCCTGGTGCTGGACAAAACCAGCCCTGCGTTTTGAGCAGGCGCCTACCCGAGGGATGAGCCGAGCGCTTTGCCGCGTTGCATCTTGCCTCCGTGTATAAACCGCGTGAGAGGGAACACCCCGACAGGCGGTCGTGATTTGCGGGCATGCCGGCGAGCGCTGCGGGCAAGCGAAACGCGGATGGTAGCCGGCGATGGGTATGTTTCGTGCTTCCCCTGCGTCGCCCCCCACATGCAGAGCTGCCGGCACGACGCAGAGCGCTATCGAACGTCCCGAACTTGGTGGGAACGCTTGCTCGGTTTTCGGAGCGCGGCGCGCTGCGCACGCTGCGGAAAGCGCGTGCGTTCGTGGTCCTGGCCACGCGACTACCAGAGGCCGAGCCCCCAAGCGGTTCCGCGCCGTCACTGAAGGCTCGCAGTATGGCTCGGATTCGGGAACGCCTGGCAGCGGCCCCGGCACGGGCGGCCCTGGCACGACGGGCGCTGGGGCTCCCTGACCCTCTACCCGGCGAGCTGTCCACGCATTTCGGCGGCGTATTGGTCGGCGTTGAGACCCGCGAGCAGATGCAAGGTTTTGCCGTCCTTCAATTTCACCAGCGCCGCGATGCCCTCGGCTTGCAGGTCGGCGTCCTTGATCTGGCTCGCGTCGCGCACGACGGCTCGCAGCCGAGTTTCGGCGCAGGCGTCGACCCGCACGATGTTTGCCTTGCCGCCGAGCGCCTCGATGTAGGAGTGAGCTTTGCGCGCAGCGTCCGGATCGCGCAAGCGCGGCTGCATCCCGGAGGGGCTGGACGTCCTCACCGGTGACGCTTCCTCCACCTGGTCCGCCTCCGGACCCGCCGCCTTCAGGTATTCCTGCATGTCGGTCTTCAGATTCTCGCTCCGCGTGCCAAAGATGGCCTGCACGCCGTCACCGACTACCACCACGCCCGCAGCGCCTAGCGCTTTGAGCGTATCCGCGCTCACTTTGGTGACGTCGGCGAGCTTCACGCGCAGCCGCGTGATGCAGGCGTCCAGGCTGACGATGTTGGATCGTCCGCCGAAGGCGCGCACCAGTTGCAGCGCAAAGCCGTCACCGCTGGCGCTGCGCGCAACCTTCGTGGCCTCGCTCTCCACTTCACGGCCCGGGGTGAGCAGGTTGAATTGGCGAATGGCGAACGTAAAGACACCATAATAAACGCCCGCCCAGACGGGGCCGAGCACCAGCAGCCAAAGCGCATTGTGCGATTGCGGGAACAGCACGACGTAGTCGATGAGGCCGTGGGAAAACGTGAAGCCGTGCTTGATCCCCAGCGTCACGCACAGGAAGTAGGCAGCGCCGGCCAGGACGGCGTGGACTACATACAGGATCGGAGCCACGAACAGGAAGGCGAATTCGATCGGCTCGGTGATCCCGGTGAGGAACGCCGTGAGCGCCCCGGACACCATGATGCCGCCCACCTTCGCGCGCTGCTCCGGGAGTGCGCAGCGCCACATCGCGATGGCGGCGGCGGGCAAACCGAACATCTTGAACAGGTACCCTCCGGTCATGTTGCCGGCGGTCGGATCGCCCGCGATGAAGCGCGCGATCTCGCCATGCACTACCTCGCCATTGGCGGGATTGGTGAATTCGCCGGCCTGGAAGAAGAAGGGCACGTTCCAGACGTGGTGCAGGCCGAACGGGATGAGCGCGCGTTCCACCACGCCGTAGATGGTGAACGCCAGCGCCGGACTGCCATGCACCGCCCAGTGCGAGAAGTCGTCGATGCCGCGCCCGATGGGCGGCCAAACGAAGCTGAGCACCACCCCCACCCCGATCACGGCAAACGCCGTGATGATCGGCACGGCGCGTTTTCCCGCGAAGAAGCCGAGGTAGCTGGGTAATTGAATCCTGTAGAAGCGATTGAAAGCCCAAGCCGCGATCAGTCCGACGATGATGCCGCCAAAGACGCCGGTCTCGATCGAAGGGATGCCCATGATGGCCTTCGTTTCGATGCCGACGAGCTTTGCCACGACGCCCATCGTGGCGAGAAAGACCACGTAGCCCACGGTGCCTGCCAGCGCGGACACGCCGTCGTTTTCGGTGAGTCCGATAGCGACGCCGATCGCGAACAATAGCGGCAGGTTACCGAAGATCGCACTGCCGGCCGCCGCCATCACCAGCGACAAAGCTTCGGGCAACCAGGAAAAATTCGCGGCGCCCACACCCAGCAAGATGCCGGCCACGGGCAACACCGACACCGGCAGCATCATGCACTTGCCGATTTTCTGCAGAACCGAGAACGCGCCTTTGAACGAAAACATTGGTCAGCCCTTTGGTTTCTCGGTGGAGGGGGAGGGGTCAGCGTCCGGATCAGGGACCATGGCCCTGACTTCCGCTGCTGATTCCGCGGCCATCGCGCGCTCAGCCAGCTTCTTGCAATCATCGAGTCGAAGCGCGCGAATCTGCGCCTTGACTGCGGGAATGGACGGCACACTAACGCTGAGCTCCGTCACGCCCAGCCCGATCAGGATCGGCACTGCGTTCGGCTCACTGGCGAGGCCGCCGCACACGCCCACCATCCTACCGAGGGGCTCGGCGCCCTTCACGGTGTGCCCGATCAGCCGGAGCACTGCGGGATTCAAGCCGTCCACTTGAGGCGCGAGCTTGGGATGCCCCCGGTCCATGGCCAGCGTGTACTGCGTGAGATCGTTGGTGCCTACGGAGAAGAAGTCCGATTCCTTGGCAAACTGCGCGGCCATCACGGCCGCCGCCGGAATTTCCACCATGATGCCGGCGGGTATGGACGGCACACCGAGGCTGGTAGCTTCCTCCGCCAGCATGGCCTTGACGTCGCGCAGCTCGCTCAGCGTCGCGATCATCGGGAACATCACCTTGATCTTCCCGAACTTGGACGCGCGCAGGATCGCCCGCAGCTGGGTGCGCAGAATCTCCGGCCGATCGAGGCCCACACGCACGCCCCGCTCGCCCAGGAACGGATTGTCCTCTTTGGGAATGGGCAGGTACGCGAGCGGCTTGTCGCCGCCGACGTCCAGCGTGCGAATGATGAACGGCTTGTCGGGGCCCAGCGCCTCGGCAATCGACTTGTAGATCTTGAACTGCTCCTCTTCACTGGGCGCGTCCGCGCGCTCCATGAATATGAATTCGGAACGCAGCAGGCCCACTCCTTCCCCACCCAGAGCAGCGATCTTGTTGGCATCCTTGAGGCCGCCGATGTTGGCCACCACTTCGATGCGCGTGCCGTCGAGCGTGACGGCCGGTTCCAGCGCGTGCGCGAGGTTCTCCTTGCGACGGCTCTCGGCGCGCTCCTGCGCCTTCCGGATACGCGCCACCTCCTCCGGGGTGACGTTCAGCCGCAGCGTGCCACTGCCGCCGTCGAGGATGACCCGCATGCCGTTCTTCAGCTCGAGCGCGCCGGGCTCGATGCCGGCCAGCGCGGGGATGCTCACGGAGCGCGCCAGAATGGCCACGTGCGAGGTCGCGCCGCCGCGCGTCGTGCAGAAACCCGCCACCCGCGTGCGGTCCAGCGCGGCGGTGTCCGAAGGCGTGAAGTCTTCGGCGATCAGGATGCTGTTGAGCGGATACTCGGGTTGCACGGCCTCGGTCCCGGTCAGAACGGACAGCACCCGCATGCCGACGTCACGCACGTCGTTGGCGCGCTGGGCCAGCAGTTGATTGCGCATGCCCGCGAGTTGGTCCGCGTGCGCCGTGATGGCACGCTTCCAGGCGAAAGCCGCGCTCTTGCCCTTGGCGATGCCCGACTCCGCCATCTCCAGCAGGTCCGGATCGGACAGCAATTCCTCGTGCGCCGCGAAGATGGCCGCCTTGGCCGGCTCGCGCTTGGCGTGAACCTTGGCTCGCAGGGCGGAGAGCTGTCCCCGCCCGGCGTCGAGGGCGGCCGCGAGCTGGCGCCGTTCGGCATCCACGCCGGCCCCGGCTTCGGTCACCGCAATCTCGGTGCGACGCACCTGGAAGACTTCACCCACCGCAAGGCCCGGCGAGGCTGCGACACCGAGCAGCAGATTCGGATCGGTGGACTTGCGGCGCGGAGCCGGTGCGGCCGAAGCCGCGACCACGGCCGATGCCGGGGCCGGAGCGGGCGCGTGACCTTCATCGCCGGAGCCTTCAGCGAGCACCTGCGCGAGCTTGTCGACGGCTGCCTTCGCGTCCGGGCCGGTGGCAACCACGCGGACGGAGGATTGGTGGGTCACATCCAGAGCCATGATGGCCGTCACGCTGCGGGCATTGGCTTCGCGGTCGCCCAAGCGCAGCTTGATCGTGGACTGAAACCCCTTGGCCAGATTGGCCAGGACCGCCGAAGGTCGCGCGTGCAGGCCCGTAAGATTCGGGATCACGATGGCGTCCGACGTGACGGTCGTGCCCACGCCGTTCGTGGTCGCGGCGGCATTCATCCCGAAATCCACCGTGAACAGCAGGTCCTTGCCCGCCGAAACCAGGCCACTGCCGCGCTCCCAGGCGGTGACACGCTCGCTGTTGGTCACGACAATCTGCGTCAGCAAGCTCTTGGCGTGCGTGGCCAGGAAGTCGAGATCGAATTCAATCAGGGCATCGCCAGCCTTGACCTGATCGCCGGCTTTGACGCGCGGCTTGAAGCCCTCGCCTTTCAGAGACACGGTGTCGATGCCGACATGCATCAACAGCTCGAGCCCCTCGGGCGTCACTAAGGTTACGGCGTGCCCGGCAGCATGAACCGAGACGATTTTTCCGTCGCACCCTGCCACCAGCAGGGCGTCGGAGGGATCGATGGACATACCATCCCCCACCATTTTCTGGGCGAACACCGGATCGGGTACGCGGTCCAGAGACCAGACCTGTCCGGATAGCGGAGAGAGAACCCCTAGGCGCGGCATTTGGCCGTGAGTCTAGTCAGGCCTGCGCGCTCACTGCCAGCATCCTTTTGCCAGCCAGCAGCTCGTCTCGTTTTCAGTAGTCATTGGCGCTGATTCGTTCGACAAGCCGGGGGATAGCCCAGGCCCACTGACGCCCCAAGCCTTCGAAATTCGGGCTAGAGCACCGAAGCCCCCGCGGTGGCTTAGCGCAAGGCAAGCCGAGGCTTGTCGGGCTGCGCTTCGCTGCGACCACCGGCGGCCTTGTCCAAGTCGACTCGCACCGAGCGCGTCTCGCTCGGCTCGAGTGTGAGCGTGAGACTCTGAGTTTCATAGCCCGGCTTGCTCAGGTTCAGCTTTCGCTCCCCAGCGTCCAGCAGCACGCTCACGATGAAGCCCTCTCCCGTGGCGACGCCGCGCTGCGCTTCGAGCTCCACCACGGCGCCCTGCACGTTGGTCTGGAGGTTCACGCGGGCGGTGCGGGCGGCGGCGACGCGCAACTGGCGCGCGGCGAATAGACGACGCTGCTCGGTGACGCGGTCGGCGCCGCGCTCGAGGAACAGCTGGAAGGCATGGGCGGAGCGAGCGGAGCTTCCCACCTCGTGCTCTAGCCGAGCGACCTCGAGTAGCAGCGTGGGGTCGCCACTGAGATCGTAGGCGCGCTGAAAGTTGCCGAGCGCCGCCGCCGTCTGGTGCTCCTCGACCTGCGACTGGGCCGTTTGAGCGAGCGCCCAGGCCTGAGCCATGGACTGGCTGGAGGCGACGGCCTGCCCGCTGGGAGCAACGCCCGGAGCGGAATGCCCCATCAGCAGCGCGAGCCCTCCCATCAGGCCCACCGTGAGGAGCCGGGAAAAGCGCTGGAGGCGGAAAGCGGGCCTCACCTAACTATCTACGGCTGCTTGCAGCAAATGTTTCGGTCACGAGGTTACCCAGCAGGGCGATTGGGGCTGGGGCCCCAATTGCCGATAGATCGAGGGCTCCCGACCTGCACCAGCGGCTCACCCAGCCCTACATCTGATACAGCATCAGGTAGACCACGACGCCACTGGCGGAGACGAATAGCCAAACGGGCAGTGTAACACGCGCGAGTGACTTATGCCGCTCGACCTGGCCCTTGAGCCCGCGCGATATCGTCACGAGTGCCAGGGGTACTACTGCCGCGGCCAGCAGCACGTGCGGCACCAAGATGGCGAAGTAGAGCGCGCGCAGGAAGCCGGAACCCTTGAACGGCACCGACCCGACCTGGGCGTGGTGGACGAGGTAGCAGACCAAGAAGACCGCCGACACGCCCAGCGCCGAGAGCATGCAGCGTTTGTGGGAATTTATTGCCTGCGCTCGAGCAGCGGGGTCGATGCCGGGAGCGCGGGCCTGGCGAATGAAACGATAGCCGAGCAGCAAGAGGAGCGCCGCGGTCGAGTTCAGGACGGCATTGACGGCCGGTAAGATCATCGCCGGGCCGTCATAGCGCGAGTCGGAGCTACGCCCAGAAGGTAACTTCGCATGGCGGTTGGGACCCCAGCCCCAACCGCTTGGATTACGCCCAGAACGTGACGTCCTTTTCGACGACGTTTTCGCCGGCGGAGCCGGACTCCGCTTGTTTCAGAAGGCGCCAGATTTGGGGGCCCATGAAGTCGAGCTCGGTCGATTGAAAGCGCTCACCGCCGAAGCGGCGCACGTTGTCGGACTGCGCTTTCAGCATGACGGCGTCCTGGCCGAAGATCTTGAGCGCGACCGGCTCCAGCACCGCCCGCACGACATGCTTCGGAAACGGTGTCTTGAAGTAGGCGACGCCGTAGAGGCGGGTGTGAAAGTCGCTGACCGGGGTGCAGAGCGCGCTGATCCAAAAGTGCGTCCCCTCCCCCAGCCGGTACTCCACCTGCGCGACCGACGGCAGGATGAAGCGATCCCAGTGCTGAATCGTGCCGCTGTGCGGAGACAGGATCTTGCCCGCGATGCCGCTCGGTCGGGGCTCGCCCAGGTACTCGGTCTCCACACGGTCGGGCGAGCGGCGTACGACGGCGCGGATCTGGTTCTTCTTGCCGCCACGAAATAGACCGCGGTGCAGGAAGGCGGTGTGGGGTACGTCGAGGGCGTTCTCGAGTGTGGCGTGCAGCGTGCCTTCCGCTTCCACCACACGCACGATGCGGGCGTAGCCGGCGTCGAAATCAGGCACGGAGAAGGGCTGCTCTTGCGGCGTGAAGCCAGGCTCGGGGCACACCCAAACCAGACCGTCCTGCTCCCGCACGGTGCAGCCTTCGGCGCGCCTCTCGCGCGCATCGCCGGCTTGCTCGAGGCCGGGAATCTTCCGGCATATCCCTTCGCAGTCGAACTGCCAGCCGTGGTACGCGCACTCGAGTCGACCATCGGCCAGCACCCGACCGAGCGACAGCGGCACGTTGCGATGGGGGCAGCGATCGAGCAGCGCTGCTGCGCGGCCCCGCGACCGAAACAGCACCAGCGGCACCCCCGCAATCACGCGCGCCAGTGGCTTTTCCGAAAGCTCCTCCGCCAAGCACGCCACGTAGAAAAAACGGGTCAGCTTTGCGACCGAGACGTGACTCTTGGTGGCTGGTGGAGTGAGGATCGGGTCCATGAATCGCAGCTTGCGGCCTCGTAGCGCGGCTCGCATAGTGTACCTTGCTATCAGCCGGTCAAGGAGGCAGTCGTGGACAAGAAAACCGTGAGCTTCATGCGATCGCTCTGCATGGGTCAGATCGAGGAAGAGGTGATCGTGCCCTTCCCCTCTCTGTCCGACTCGGAGCGCGAGACGCTGCAGACGGTGGTCGGCTCGGTCGGCCAGTTGATGGGCTCGCATGCCCAGGACTTTCGGACTTGGGACGAGCAAGCCGAGCTGCCGGCGGACTTCATCGAGGAGCTACGAGGCTTCGGGCTATTCGGGCTGGTGATCCCGGAAGACCAGGGCGGCCTGGGTTTTGGCGCGAGCGCCTACTCGCGCGCCCTGCAAGAGGTGGCAAAGTTCGATGCTTCGGTGGCGGTGACGATCGGCGCGCACAGCTCGATCGGTATGCGCGGCCTGCTGCTGTTCGGCAGCGACGAGCAACGCGAGCGCTTCTATCCCAAGCTGGCAACCGGCGAGATGATCGCTGCCTTCTGCCTGACCGAGCCCGGCTCTGGCTCGGATGCAGCGTCGATCAAGACCAACGCCGTCAAGGACGGCGACGATTGGGTCCTCAACGGCAGCAAGATCTGGATCACCAACGGCGGCATCGCCGATTTTTTCACGGTCTTCGCCAAGACGGGCGGGGCAGACGAGCGCGGCAAGCTCTCGGCGTTCATCGTCACGCGCGACATGCCGGGCGTCACGACCGGCCCGCACGAAGAGAAGATGGGCATCCGCGCCAGCTCGACCACCACCGTCACGCTCGACAACGTGCGCGTCCCCGCCAAAAACCTGCTGGGTGAGGAGGGCAAGGGCTTCAAGGTGGCGATGAACATCTTGAACAGCGGCCGCACCGGCCTCGGCGGCGGCAGCGTCGGCGGCATGAAGCGGCTGATCGCGCTGGCGACCCAGCAGGCCAAGGGCCGCGTGCAGTTCGGCAAGCCGATCAGCGAGTTCGGCCTGATCAAGCAAAAGGTCGGGCAAATGGTGGTCGACTGCTACGCCACCGAGGCGGTCGTGAGCATGGTTGCCAGCCTGAACGATCGCGGCTTCGGCGAGTATCAAGTCGAGGCAGCCATCAGCAAGGTCTTCGCCAGTGAGTGCCTGTGGCGCACCGCCGACGAAGCACTGCAGATCGCGGCCGGCAACGGCTACATGTGCGAATACCCCTACGAGCGGACGCTGCGCGACAGCCGCATCAACCGCATCTTCGAGGGCACCAATGACGTGCTGCGTCTGTTCATCGCGCTGACTGCGATGAACGACGTGGGCCAATCCTTGCGCGAGGTCGCCGAAGGCCTGAAGGGTGCCTTCAACGATCCGATCAAGGGCTTCGGCGTGCTCTCCGAGTACGCCCTGCGCCGGGGCGCGCTGGCGACCGGCATCAAACGCGAGGGCACCGCCTTCACCAAGCTGCACGTCGTGCTCACGCCCGTGGCCGCGATGTTCGAAGAGCAGACGCGCGATCTGGCCACCGCGACCGATCGCATCCTGCGCAAACACGGTCGCAAGATCATCGACAAACAGTTCGCGACGCGGCGCCTGGCCGACATCATGATCGACTTGTTCGTGCTGGCGTGCGTGCTGTCGCGCGTGGACGCTGCCGTGCGCGCCAAGGGCGAGGACGGCGCGAAGGCCGAGCGCGACATCCTGGCCACGTTCGCAGGGCAGGCGCGGCGGCGCATCAAATCGACGATGGCCGAGATCGACGACAACGAAGACGAGGCGATCAAGGCGCTGGCCGATCACGCCTTCGAGCGGGAAAAATTCGCCTGGGACACGCTCTGAGGCCGCGGCCGTCCGCGCGGCCGGCGTTTTCCCACGCGAGAAGCGCCGGAAATCCGGCGCCGAGCGCCGACAAGGGCTTGTCGCCGGCGAAGTTTCGGCATGTATCATCGACCGACGTGAAGGCTCCCCCCCACCGCGCCGCCGCCGCCCGTAGCCGAAAGCCGGCCAAAGCTGCGCCCAAGGGGCGCGTCGTTACCAAGGCGGCGCCGCCGGTGACCGGTAAGTCGTTGCCACTCAAGGCAACGGCCAAGGCGATCAAGCCCGAGCCCAAGAAGCCGCTCAGCCCGGAGATCAAGAAGGCGCTCAAACCCGAGCTCAAGAAGCCCGAGCCCAAGAAGCCCGAGCTCAAGCAAGCGACCGCCAGCAAGGCGTCGCCCAAGGCAGCCGAAGCGGCCAAGCCGTCGGCGAGCGAGGCTCCGCCGCGCAAGCCGACCCGCAAGAGCATCAAGGAAGCGGCGGGCGTGAGCAGCGAAGCTGTCATGCGCCGCACGGGCAAAAGCTGGGACGACTGGTTCGACGTGCTGGACACTGCCGGCGCCGCCACGCTCGATCAGCGCGGGGTGATCGCCATCCTGGCGCAGAAGCACGGCATCGGTCCGTGGTGGCAGCAGATGATCGCAGTCGGCTACGAGAGCCTGCGCACCAAGAGCGACAAGCCCCCCGCCGCCGACGGCTTCCGCATCAACAGCAGCTGTACCCTCGACGCTCCCCTGCCGCGCGTCTTCCGACTCTGGAACGACGCCGGTGAGCGAGCGCGCTGGCTGGCAGATGATCGCTTCGTGGTGCGAGGCACCACCGCCGACAAGCTGATCCGCGCGCGCTGGGGCAAGGGCACCAGTCAGGTAGCCATTTCGTTCACCGAGAAATCCGGGCGCACCGAGGTAAGCGTCGAACACCACCAGATCGAGACGCAGGGCGCGGCCGACCAGATGAAGGCCTACTGGGCGAAGAAGCTCGGTCTTTTGGACCGGGCGCTGGCGGCACGGACGCGCTAAGACTGTGTCGTGGTGCTGCGCGCCGAGCTGCGAATCTGGTCGTGCGGTGCCTGCCTACTCGCCTGCCTTGCCGGCTGCGGCTCGAGCGACGACGCGGGCGACGAGCCGCATGACGACGCCCTGGAGCCACCGGCCGACTCGCTGCTGAGCGAGCCCCTCGGCGAGCTGCCGCGCTGGTTGTCAGAGGTCGGGCTGTATCGAGAGCTCCCGAGCTTGACCGCCTTCAGCCGCGCGCTGGCCTACGAGCCCAGCTATCCGCTCTGGAGCGACGGCGGCACCAAGCAGCGCTTCTTGGTCCTGCCGCAGGGCGCGAGCATCGACGCCAGTGCGGCTGACTACGAGCTGCCGCTCGGCAGCCTGCTCTTCAAGACCTTCGCCTATCGCACGGCGGAGAGCCCGAAGCTGCCGCTCCCGATCGAAACGCGCCTGCTGCGCAGGGTCGCAGAGGGCTGGGAGCTGTCGGCCTACGGCTGGAACCAAGCCGGCACCGACGCCGAGCTGCTCGAGCTGAAGAGGCCCGAGCTGCGGGCGGTGCTGGCCGACGATGGCTCGCCCATCGAGCACGCCATCCCGAGCCGCCTCGAATGCAGGCAGTGCCACGAGTCGGCGTCGAGCGCGGTGCTGGGCTTCAGCGAGCTGCAGCTGGCCCCAGCGGGCGAGCTCGACCGGCTCGCGCCTCACCTCGATCCGCCGCCGGGCGAGGCGCGCCAGGCGCTGCCCGAGCACGGCCCGCGTACGAGCGCCGTGCTCGGCTATTTCCTCGGCAATTGCGTGCATTGTCACAACGGCGGTAACGGCGCTGCGTCGAGCTTCGACCTGCGGCCCGAAGTGGCGCTAGAGAACCTGATCGACGAGCCCACCGCCAGCAGCGCCACCGCCGCCGGTATTCGCGTGGTGCCAGGCGAGCCCGAGCAGAGCATCCTGTACCTGGCGCTAGCCGGCGGTAGCGACGTGGAGGTGAAGGACATGCCGCCGCTCGGAGTGGCGCTGCGCGACGCGAGCGCGCTCACGCTGATGCGCGAGTGGATCGAGGCGCTCGCCGAGGAAGACGATCCATGAGCGCGCGCGGCCCGGTGGTACGACAGTGCGCAGGCGCGGTGCTGGCGCTCGCGTGGGCACTTGCAGCTTGCGCCGACGGCGATCGCAAGCCCGTCGAGCAGGTCGACGCGGGCGGTAGCGAAGGCAGCGGGGCCACGAGCGGCGCGAGTGGCGCGAGCGAAGGCAGCGGCGCCGCGAGCGAAAGCGGCGGCACGGGCGGCACCGAGCCCGGCGAGCTCCAGGTCGAGTTCGAAGAGCTGCTGTTCGAGGGCGAGCCCGCATTCCTGACCGACTTCGTTTTTTATCCCGGACGGCCCGACGACTTGCTGGCGCTCGACAAGTCGGGACTGCTGCTCCACTACCGAATCGACGAGCAAGTGGCGCTGCTGGTCGCGAGCGCTCGCGTCGAAGGCGTCTACGACAAGCTCGATTGCGGCGCCATTTCGCTGGCTTTCGAGCCTGACTTTGCCGAAGGCAACTTCGTGTACGTCGGCACCTGCGTCAGTCAAACGCACAGCGAAATCCTGCGCCTCGATCTGGACGAGGACCTCAATCCGGTCGAGGGCTCGCAGATCAGCATCCTGAGCGTCGGCGACAGCTCCGCGTCGCGCCCGTGGCACAACGTCGGCTCGATCGGCTTCGAGCCCGGCGGCATCCTCTGGGCCCTGTTCGGTGACAAGGTGCGCGGCGCCCCCGCGCAGGATGCGACGAGCAACCTGGGCAAGCTGCTGCGCATCGTACCGAGCCGCCTGCCGGGGCTGGGCGGTTTCGACCCGGCGGCCGACGGACCTTTGGTGGGCGATCCGCTGGCCGCCGAGGCAGTCTACGCGCTCGGCTTGCGTTCGCCATTTCGCGGCACCCGCGACTCACGTGGCTTCTACTGGATAGGCGACGTGGGCAGCGACCTGTTCGAAGAGGTCAACGTGGTGCGGGCCCCACTCGATAACTTCGGTTGGCCCGAGCGCGAGGGCCCGTGCGAGGAGTGCGGCGAGAGCCTGCCGCCCGCCTTCAG